>DASPUE010000139.1:0-2141 GCA_035623055.1 Gemmatimonadales bacterium | reverse complement strand
CGGCGGCTCCAGCAGCCGCCCCGGCCCCGAAGCCCGCGGCCGGCGGCGCCGCTCCGGCCGGTGCCACCGCCCAGTGCAAGGACGGCACCTACTCGACCTCCAAGCATCACGAAGGCGCCTGCTCACACCACGGCGGTGTGGCGCAGTGGCTGGATGGCACCAAGAACCCGTAAGCGCGCGGTAGCAAGCGCGGCCTGAAGCAGAATTGAACGGCGACGCCCCCCGGTATTCCCGGGGGGCGTCGAGTTTTACCGAATCGGCCGGCGACCTGACCGGCTCAGCTCACCTTGACTGAAATCTCCCGCGGCTTCGCCTTCTCGGCCTTCGGTACGGACACGGTCAGAACCCCGTGCTCGAACTTGGCGGTCACCTTCTCGGTGTCGACGCTGGTCGGCAGCGCGAAGGACCGCTCGAAGAGGCCGTAGGCCCGCTCATAGCGGTGCACCTTGGTGGCCTTCTCCTCGGCCTTCTGGCGCTTCTCGCCCCGGATGGTAAGAGTGTTGTTCTCGATGGTGATCTTCACGTCGTCCGGAGTCACACCAGGGAGCTCCTCGACGATCTTGATCCCCTCCGCGTCCTCGAAGATGTCGGTCGCCGGCATCCATGCGGAGGTCACCATGTCGGTGCCTTCCGTGACGAACGGCCACCCATTGAAGGCGGCGTCCAGAACTCGATTCAGGCGATGCAGGTCGGAGGGACGGCTGAGCGTGATCGGCATACGTTCTCCTTGCAACGGTTTCTTTATGGGGGCAGCGTCTCGGCCGGGAGCGATTCCGGCCATCGCGGCGCCCCACCGTGCATCCCGTGTGCCGGTATGTGAAGGGGGTTTTCGGCCAGGGTGACAGACTGGAAAGGAGGACGGGCACCGCTCCGGCAGGCCGGGCGCCGGAGTGACAGTCGGGGCCCTAGACGGCTCCCGCCTGCTCCCCGCAGACCCGTGCCACGATGGCGGCCAGTTCGGAAAGCTCGAACGGCTTCTCAAGGACGGGGCATGCGCTGGAATTCAGGAAGGCGGCGGTTTCCGGGGAGGCAGTATCGCCGGAGGCGAACACCAGCCGTCCCAGCAGGTCTGGCCGAGAGGCGCTGACCCATTTGTGAACCTCGAGTCCGGAAAGTCCCGGCATCCTCAGGTCGCAAATGATGAGATCGAGAATCGGCTCATCGCGAGCGGCGAGCAGCTTGGCGAGGCCGACCGCCCCGTCGCTGGCCTCCTCCACCGACCACCCCTGCCGCTCGAAGTACCGGCGCATGCTGGACCGAACCGCTTCGTCGTCGTCGATGATGAGCACCCTGCCGGCACGGTGCACTTGCGGCACGCTCACCGATGGACCGCTCGCCCGGCGCGAGGGAAGGGTTGTCGCCGAGCCAAGCGGCAGCCAGGCTGAGAAGCAGGCGCCGGTTCCGCCAACCCGATTCTCGGCCCGCAGCTCTCCACCATGTTGCTGCACGATGCCCAGGGAAACCGAGAGGCCCAGTCCGGTTCCTTCCCCGGTGCCGCGAGTCGTAAAGAACGGCTCAAAGATTCGGGGCAGCAGATGCGGGGGGATTCCAGGCCCGTTATCCTCGACCTCGATGGCCAGCCCGTTGCGCTCGCGATGAACTCGGAGTTCGACCCGCCCTCCGGGGGCTGCCCTGGCCGCATTGTCCAGCAAATTGGTGAGTACCTGCTCGATCCCCGAGGGATCGCAGACCAGTGGCGGAAGGCCAGTCTCCACGTCGACATCCAGCGAGACCGACTGCCGGGCCAGGTCCGCGCCCAGCGCCCGTACCGTCCGATCGACCAGCACCGCGACGTCGGCCGGCTCGCGGCGCTCTTCCCGCCGGCGCACGAAGCTCAGCAAGTCGCGGACGATGGCCCGGGCTCGGCGGGCCTGTTCGCGGATGGTGACCATCGGCCCGGCCAGCTCGCTGCCCGGCTGTTCGGTGAGCAGCTGCTCGCTGTAAGTGAGGATCGCGGCAAGCGGATTGTTGAGCTCGTGCGCGACACCTGACACCAGTCGCCCCAAGGCCTCCATCCTGAGCGATTGCGCCAGGCGGGCCTGGAGCTGCTCCCGCTCCGATTCCGAACGGTGCCGTTCGGTCAGGTCCCGGAGGACCAGGATGTCGAGCTCGGACTCCGCTCCCATCAACGTACTCGCGGC
>DASPUE010000138.1:0-5869 GCA_035623055.1 Gemmatimonadales bacterium | reverse complement strand
CACGCCGCTGGTCGGCCGCAGCAGGACGTTGGCCCGGAGCAGCATAGCGGCGCGCACGACGTCCGCGGGCAGCGGCTGGCCGACGCCAGCCGCGTGACTGCGGATCAGGTTGACCTGCAGGCGCTCAAGCTGATCCGCGGCGATGCGAACATTGGCCAGCTTCCCGAACCCGGTGTTGATGCCGTACATCGTCTCCCCCCGGCTCACCGCCTGATCCACCAGGCGCCGGCTCTCACCCAGGGCCCCGAGCGCGCTCGGATCGAGGGCGATGGTAGCAGAAGGCTCGCGGGCGATGCGCACGACATCCGGGAGGGTGAGCCCACGGCCGGTCAGCGTGAGGGGAGGCATGGGCGGAAACGTACTCAGGGCGGCGAAGCCGCGTCATCCCGAGCGCGAAAACGGACGAGGGACGATCCTGGAGATCGTCCCTCGCCATGCCATCGAGGTCGGAGCGCGCTATGGCGCGCGGATCAGCTCGGGGTTGCCGAAATCCGTCTGGAAGGACCAATCCAGAATCAGAAAATTCTGGCCGACGTGTGTCACCCGCACCGCTCCGTAGCGGGCGAAGCCGTCGCCGCCGTCGGTCTGGAACACGTACCCCCAGCCGGGCAGCGCCTGAATCCCCGCGGTCCCGTAGGGACCCACCGGAGCGACGTCGATGCTGGTGAGATCGGGAATCGGAGCGTTGCCATAGACCAGGACCCCCGTCCCCGCCCGAAGCGGGCTGAGGAAGAGGGAGCCACTCTGGTCGCGCTCGACGGTAAAGTCATTGGTGGTCGTGGAACCGTTCTGCACGAGGCCCAGCTCATTGGGGTCGGCTTGACCGTTGCCATTGAGATCGTTCCAGAAGCGGAATCCGCTCTGGGCGTCCTGCACCTGCCGAGCATAGAGCACGATGTTCCGGGCATCGGGTCGCGGCGTGTCGTTCCGAATGGGCGACCAGAGGCTCTCCCATCCTTCGCGGCTGATCGCCGAGACACCGAAGCACCGGGAAATCCCGTTCGGCAGGACGCCCACGACGAACTCCGGCGCGACGGTGGTACCCTCGAGCGACCAGGTCAGGCCGCACAGATTCCGGTCAAGATCGTACGAGGCGCTGTAGACCCGGTAGATCGAGAAGCGCGAGGGATTGTTGAGATAGGCGTTGTCCGACCAGGTGAGAGCAATCGCGCCATTGAGCGAGGTGGATGTGAGCGTGCTGGGCCGGTCGAGCGCCAGCCGTTCGTCCACGGTCACCACATTGCTGGGCCCGCTCTCGAACCCATCCAGGTCTTGGGCGGTGACATAGTACTGGAGATGCGGAATCCCCTCATCGTGAAACGAGTTCGAAGTCGTGGAGCCCCGGAGTCGGTACGGCTCGGCCGTACTCGCCCGCGAATAGACGTTCCACACCGCCAGGTTTGGGTTGTTGTCGAAATCCCATTGCAGCAGAACTCCGCTGGGCGCCCCCGGAGTGCCGCTCGCCTCCACGGTGTACACCAGATTGCCGGGCGCGGCCACGAGCGCTCCGTGATCCACGAGCCTGGACTCGTTGCACGCCGCCAGAACGACCAGCGGCGCGGCCAACCAGGGTAGACGCATGCACGGCTCCAGAAGGGGAACGGCGGGGCCGGATGCAGGGGGAGTGCCAGCCCCTGGAGCAAGGCCAAGTCCTTGGCGCTGCAACGCTTTGGAGTTGCCGCCGGGATGGCGGGTGTCCCCAGTCCGGACAGTGGAGGACGGCGCCTGTCCTGCTACTGCTGGATCGAGGTCTGGTTGTAGTCGAACTTGATCTCGGGCAGATCGGAGAGATAGACCGTGAAGAAGAATGCGAAATTGCCGTTCGGGTTGCGGACAAAGTTGAATCCGGCGCGCCACTCGTGGAGCACCCGCTCAAGGCGCACGACCTGCGATTCGAATTTATTCTCGGTGATATTGTACTGCGAGGACCAGGAAGCGGTCCAGAAGGGCGTCGGCGCGAAGCTGGTGCTGAAGCCGAGGCTCTGCTGCGGCGGAGTCGTCACCAAGCCATTGACCGAGGCGACCGGCCGCTGGCGCGAGAGGCTGTAGTTGAAATTGGCGCTGAAGCTGCGATTGGTGCTCAACCCCACAGTCTGCTCCGAGCCGTAGCCGTAGAAGGACGGCGGCCGTCCGTACTGGGTCTGGCCCGCGACATAGGACGGTGGCGTTGGTTGCTTGGAGCGGACCGTGTCCTTTTTGCTGGCCAGTCCGAAGAGCGCCAGCAGCGAGTGGATGGTTCCGCCCGAGATCGCAAAGCTGGCCGTCACAGCTTGCAGGAACGGATCGAACTTGGCCGTGTCCACCCCGACCGTGCCCCGCCACAGGTCGTGGGTGAGGCTCAAGTTGAAGCCGGGCAGCAGGTCGCTCTGGAACTGGTTGGTGATGGTCTGGGTGCGCCAGCCGTTGTGTCCCGGCTGCTTGGCCTGCTCGAAATCGTATTGCAGCGCGCTGGTTTGAATTCCCAGGATCCGGAAGCGGCGGGCGTTGTCCACTGACGAAGTATCATGCGCCGACGGCTTGGATTTCCCCTCGATATTCTGGGTCAGCCCGATGCTCACCGACTGGGTGGGATCGCTGCGCAGCTGCAGCGGCTGGCCGGGTTGCGCGATCGCCCTGGCGTAGTCGGCGTTGATGTTCGCGGCCGGGCTGTAATTCCAGGTGATGATCGGGGAGACGCTGTGCCGGATCCGGGCGATCGGGCCGAAACCGGGAAAGAAGGCGAAGAAGGTTGGTGAGGCCGTCATCCCCAGGCTGAACCGCTTGCCCTGGGTAACCCAGCGGCCATCGGTTTCACGATTGCGCAGCATGAACGGACCGGACGTGGCGTTGGCGATGCCGACACTGGGCTGGAGCTTCCAGGTGCCGCGGAAGACCGTGGGCAGGTTGATGCCAGTCTGCCAATCGATTTGGCTGGCGAAGTCTCCGATGGTCACCTGGCCGACCGTAATCGAGTCAGTCGGATCGGGTGTGGTCGGATCGGGCACCTTGATGGCGCCGCCCGCGACCTCCGTGCGCCCGTCGGTCTTGGTGTCATTGTAGGTGAAGCTGTTCTGCCAGTTGAACCCCCCGAACCGGATCGGAGTGGTAAAGCCGATGCTGGTGGTCCGCGTGTCCGATGTCGAGGGAATCGAATCGAGCACTCCGCCCGGGAGGATGGCCACCGGCACCGGGGTGACCGGGAAGTTGTTCTGATAACTGTTGGTGAAGGTAAATCCGGGTGACCAGGTGATGTCCTTGGTGATGTCGAGCGGCTTCGGGCTGATCGCCAGCGACGGGAGCTGCATGGTCACGCTGTTGTCGGACAGACTCTGCCGACGGTTGCCACCGAGCGAAATCGTGCCCCAGTTGTAGCGCTTGGAGAAGTTGGCCGCGCTGACGATCTGCTGGGTGGAGGCCAGCGGGTCGATGGCATTCCGTTGCTGGACGAATCCGCTGCTGGAGTAGTTCAGACTCAGGTTGAGCGACGTGGAGAGGTCGAAGTTCTGGCGGTGGTTCCATTGAATGCTGGTCGACCGGAGCCCGTCGTTTTCCGCCAGGCGGCTGTAGGCGATGGACCCGGTCAGGAAGCGATCGAGCCAGCGATACTGGGCGGCGCCCCCATACTGGACGTACCGGTCCGAGAACCAGTCGAGCTTGGCCGTGACGTCGAAATAGTCGTTGGGGGCCCAGTAGTAGCCGATATTGGTGATCTGCCGGTGGTATCCCGGGTTCTGGCGGACGATGTCGTTGAGGCCGAAGCGCGGGATCAGGATGCCGGAACGCCGCCCGGTCCGCGCGTCCTCGAAGATGAAGGGCAGCCAGAGGATAGGGACGTCCCGGACGAAGAGCACCGCCGGCCGAGCCACCATCACCGTCTTGGAGATCCACTTCACCTGCTTGGCGGAGAAGTGGTAGTGCGGCACTGGCAGGTCGCAACTGGTGATCTGCCCCTGCGCCGCGTACAACCGGGACGCACTCGAGTCCTGGGCAAGGTTCCCGCGCAGGAACCAGTCGGTGGCCCCCTGCTTGAAGGTGGTGAGAGCGTCGGTTACCACGCCGCGCCGGATGCAGGTGTTATACCGGATGCCCCCGAAGCCGGTCAGGACGGTTTCCCGGTCGAACAGGGCGGGATCGCCCGTCGCCCGCATGATGCAATCCGATTCCTGATACACGATCGAGTCGGCCTCCAGCGTGGTCAGCTCGCGCTTGGTGCTGGCCTCGCCCCGAAGAAACATCTCCCGCTCCTCAGCGAAAACGATCGCCGAGTCACTGCGAAATCGGGTCGCCTGATAGCCGGGCCGGAGCAGTAGATCTCGCATCACCGAGTCGTCCGGGGCGAAGCTGCGCCGCGGGCCGCTGGGAAGCCCGAGCCGCCGGGCCTCGGCGGTATCGAGCGCCTGGGAAGCTCGGCGTCGCGTGCTGTCGGCCGCGGTGGAATCGGTCCTCGGGATCCCCCTTCCCCGGGGCACGGCACCCGGTACCTGGGCGGAGAGGAGCGTCACGGCGGAGAGGAGGATGGCGAGACACAGAAGGATCGCCGCACTAGGGAACCAGCGGCTGGCCTGCCGGCTCTGCGAGCGGGTTGGGTCGGACGCGACTAGCGCCCCGGGAAGGATTGCCTGGTCAAGAAACGCAAGCCCTGCGCGGAAGGCCGGTGCGCGGAAGTCCCCGAGGTGATCGAGGAATGCCATCTCCGCGCCCGGGCCAGTCATCACGGCGGCTCGGCCGGGGTTACCGGCCGAGCGTCTTGAGGCGATCGCGGGCCAAGGCCGCTTCGTCGGAGCGGGGGTAGTCGTGGATGACCCGCTGGTAATAGCTGCGCGCGGCATCCAGATCCTTCCGCCGCTCCGCGAGCAGCCCGAGCTTGTACAGCGAGGTCGCGGCGCGGGGCGACTGGGGGAAGCCCTCGACCACCTTGGCATAGTAGACCGCCGCGGAATCTGGCGCTTCGGCCGCGAAGGTCTCGCCGATGAAATAAGTAGCGTCGGAGGCCTGACTGCTGTTCGGATAGGCCCGAAGCATTTCCCGGAACCCCATGCGGGCCGTTCCGGGGCTGCCGCGACGCAGCTGCTGGAGGGACGCCGCGTACATCTGATCGGACGAGGGAGCGCCGGCCGCCGGGGCGTTGCCCGCTGCCGGTTGGGCGGTGCCGGTATCAAGCGCCGCGGGTGGCTGCACGTTCAATTGCTCGCTCCGGGCCTCGAGCTGGGTCTGCACCTCAGTCAGTCGCTGCTGACTCTGCCCCGTCAGCGCCTGCACCTGCACCAACTGCTGCTGGATGCTGATAAGGTCGTTGGCGACGTCTCCCTTAAACGTCGCGAGTTGCCCACTCATCAGCCCGACCCGCCTGCCGATGCCGTCCAGCGAATCCATGATGCGGCGCTGCATGCCGATGACGTCGGCCAGCTGGGAGGCCCGGACCGAATCGGCACGCTGGTTCTCCGCGCGGCCCAGGAGCACCTGTTCCTCCACCCGGCGCAAGTCGCCCTTGGAGGCACAGCCTCCAAGGGCGACCAGGGCGAGCCACGGTGCGGGCGATCGCAGTCCGCGCATCAGGGCATGCGCAGGTTGGTGCCGCCGGCGATCACCTCGAATTCGTCACGACGGTTCTGGAACCACGAATCCTCGTCGTGCCCGGTGGCGATGGGCCGCTCCTTCCCGTACGACACTACCTCGATCCGCGAGCCATCCACTCCCTTGTTCACCAGGTATTGCTTGGCAGCCGCCGCGCGGCGGTTGCCCAGCGCCAGGTTGTACTCATCCGAGCCGCGCTCGTCGCAGTGGCCGCTGATGCGGATCCGGACGGCAGCATTGGTGACCAGGATCGAGGCCTTGAGGTCGAGGACGGCGCGATCCTCGGGCCGGATATCCGACTTGTCGAAGTCGAAGT
>DASPUE010000137.1:0-14357 GCA_035623055.1 Gemmatimonadales bacterium | reverse complement strand
CTGGTACCCCGTCGCGCTGGATAGCCGCCTGACCGCGCCGTTCGATCTCACCTTCGAGAGCCCAGAGGGGATGTCCCTCGCCAGCGTCGGTGACCGCGTGGATTCGACCTCTGCCCCAGGACACATGATCCGCACGCACTGGGTCACGCCGGCCGCAATCCGCAACGCCTCTTTCACGCTCGGGGTCTTCGACCAGTTTGATGTCAAAGAGCAAGGAGTCCCGCCAGTCACGGTTCTCTGGTCGGAAGCCACTCACCGGTGGATCGCACAACAGGTGGTCGATAGTGGGGGGACCTGGCTGAGCGGAAAGAACATGAAGGATCAGGTCGCTCAGGACATCTCGAACGCCATGCGCTTTTACGAGCATGTCTATGGCGAAGCCCCAGTAAAGCACTTCTACGCCACGGAGATTCCGGATTTCCATGGGGAGGCATGGCCGGGCATCGTGGGTCTCTCGTACGTGACATTTCACCAAACGGACCTGGAAGGGGAAGATCAGGTCTTTCGCGCACATGAGGTGGCGCACCAGTGGTGGGGCATCGCGGTCGATTACGCCACCTATCGCGATCGATGGCTGAGCGAAGGGCTGGCCGACTTCTCGGGACTCTGGTACCTGCAGACCCGTCGCCAGGACAACAAGCTCTATTTCAACATGCTCGACCGCTGGAAGACCGGGCTGATGCTGCGACGAGACGAGCCTCTATCGATCTGGCTGGGGCATCGGGTGGTGAGGTCGGGACACGAAGACGACTACGATATGATCATCTACAAGAAGGGTGCCTGGGTCTTCCACATGCTCCGAATGCTGCTCATCGATCTCCGAAACATGGATGAAGCCCGGTTCACGTCGATCATGCACGACTTCTACTCCACCTACAGCGGCGGCGCGGCATCGACTGCGGATTTCGAGCGCGTGGTCGAGCGCGGGACCGGCCAGGACATGAGCTGGTTCTTCCGGCAATGGGTGTACGGGTGGGGCATCCCCACCTTCAAGGTGGCCCAGCGAATCGAGCCCACCCCGGACGGAAAGTTCAAGGTGACGCTCCGGGTAGACCAGGAGAATGTGCCGCCGGACTTCCTGAGCTACGTTCCCGTGACCCTCGACCTCGGCAAGGACCAGGTGGCGCGGGTGCGGGTGAAGGTGACCGGCGCCCGAAGCGAGATCTCCCTCCCGCCGGTCGCGGTCAAGCCGCGGGAGGTCCGCTTCGACGACATGGATGGGGTGCTGGCGGAGGTGAAGGAGGTCGGGTGGTAGGCTATCTTTCGCCGACCTCCAACCGGGAGACGTCGTGAAGACCGCCACGATCGAGACGGCCCGTGGCACCATCGTGGCCGAGCTGTTCGACGAAGAAGCCCCTAATACCGTCGCCAACTTCGAGAAGCTGGCCAACGAGAAGTTCTACGACGGCACCCGCTTCCATCGAGTGATCAGCAACTTCATGATCCAGGGGGGAGATCCCTACTCCAAGGATCCCAACGATCCGCGCGCTGGGACCGGCGGGCCCGGCTACAAGATCAAGTGCGAGACCCATCGCAACGTGCACAAGCATGTGGCCGGAACGCTCTCCATGGCGCACGCCGGCAAGGACACTGGTGGGAGCCAGTTCTTCATCTGCCATTCTCCCCAGGCCCATCTCGACAAGGTGCACACCGTCTTCGGCCAGGTGACCAAGGGGATGGACGTCGTCAACGCCATTCGCAAGGGCGACCAGGTGACGTCGATCCGGGTGGCCTGACCTGCACCTCGATTTTGCCGTCCTCGCCGACTACGCGCTGATCGACCAGCAGGGAAAGCTCTCGGTCCTGGGGCTGTTCCAGCACGTCTGGGTGCCGGGTTTTCCCGCCGTGCATCCGCGCGCGCACCTGGTCCTCCGGGTGCGCGGGCGTCGCACCGAGATCGGGCATCACACGATGCGGATTCGCTTCGTGGATGAGCAGGGGACCACGCTGGTGGAAGGGGAAGGATCGGTGCACTTCGGAGAACCGCCCGCCGGAGTCACCGACGTAGAGGCGGGAGCCGTGCTGGTCTTCGATCTACCCTTGCCGCGTCCCGGCCAGTACGCATTCGAAATCCGGTTGGATGCCGAGGACGAGTACCGTGTTCCCCTCACTGCGGCGCAGCTCCCCGGGCCGGAAGGTACCTCGCTGCACTGACCCGCCGCATGAGAAAAAATGCACTGTATTTTCTTCTTCACGATGCGAACTGCGACAATCGTGTCGGGTTTTGACAAAGGTGTTGCCTCGCCGTAGACTAGCGAGCACATCCGTTCTTCCCCCACAATCTTCTTTCTGCTCTCGCAGCCATCCCTATCGGAGCAATCTCTATGCGGCGGTTCCTCGTATGGCTGGCCGTTGGAGGGTTGACCGCCCTGTCGGGCGTCGCCAGCGCTCTCTCGGCCCAGGGGTTCAGCGTGAACGAGCACAGCAGCTGCGCGACTGGTCGCGCGGGAACTGCGGTCGCCGATCCCTGTCCCGACGGTTCGGCGATTTACTACAACCCGGCAGGGCTCGCGAGCACGGCTCCCGGACGATGGCTCATCTCGGTGGGCGGCACTTTCATCGCCCCCAGCGGCGGATTCACCGATGCCGCCACCGGCCTCGAGACCAAGCTCAACAACAATGTGTATCCGGTTCCACAGCTTTACATCGCGCATGGTATCAGCAAGGACGTCTCGGCCGGGATCGGCCTGTTCGCGCCATACGGCCTGACAACGGACTGGCCCAGCAACGGAGAGGGACGGTTCCTCGGATACAAGACCGTCATCCGTGCCATCTACGTCCAGCCCACCCTGGCCGCGAAGATCGGCGAGTATCTGAAGCTGGGAGCAGGATTCGACGTGGACTTCTTTCACGTGCAGCTGCGCCAACGTGTCGATCTCTCCACCCAGCTGGCCGCCCCCAACATCACCTTCGGTAACCTCGGCATCCCGGTCGGGACCGACTTCGCCGACGTGAACCTGCAAGGCAACGCGACCGGCGTGGGCTATCATGTCGGCGCCATTTTCGCTCCCAGCAAGCGGGTGAGCTTCGGCATTCGGTACATGTCCCGACAGAAGGTCAAGGTGGACAATGGCCAGGCGGATATCACGCAGGTACTGACCGGGGACACCCTCGCGCCGGGCAATCCGCTGGGTGCCCCCGCCGGTACGCCGGTAGATGCCCTGGTGGCCGGCCAGTTCACCGGGGCCGGGCCGCTGCAGAACCAGAGCGCGAAAACGGCGATCCGCATGCCGGAGCAGTTCACCGGCGGCGTCATGGTCATGCCCATCGACAGGCTCAAACTGCTGGCCGACGTCAGCTACCAGAACTGGAAAGTGGTAGAGGCGCTGGACATCAGCTTCGCCAATCTCCCGGCGGCCAATATCCCGGAGAATTTCCAGGCGACCACCGCGTGGCGTTTCGGCGCCGAGTATGAGGTTTCTCCAGGCACAGCACTCCGGGCAGGCTATCTGTTCCATGGTGCGGCCGAGCCGACCGGCTCGGTCACACCCAATCTTCCGGAAGGCAAGCGGGCCGAGTTCACCGTCGGATTCGGTACCGGCCTAGGAAGCAGCCTGCATCTCGATGCCGCATACCAGTACATCCAGCAGCAGGAGCGCCTTGGGCGCACAGTGCCCTTCGGTCAGCCAGACAACGGCCTCTACAGTTTCAAGGCCCATCTGTTCGGCGCCACTCTGACGTACACCTTCTGACGGCCCCGGAGCCATACCATGCAGATCAAGCGACTCGTTTCGACCCTGCTCGTCGCGCTGCCGGTGATCGTGGGCTGCCGCGCCGATGAGACACTTAATGCCCCGGCTGTAGTCAATCCCCTGTTCCGGCGCTATGTGTCGATGGGCAACAGCATCACGTCCGGCTTCCAATCCGCCGGCATCGACGACAGCACCCAGCAGCGTTCCTATGCGGTTCTGATCGCCAAGGCGATGGGCACCAGCTTCAACTATCCGAAGCTGAACGGCCGCGGCTGCCCCCCGCCCTTTACCAACAACGTCACGCAGACACGGGTGGGCGGCGGAACCTCCACGACCTGCGACCTCAGGGTTCCCATCAGCGGCCTGATTAACAACGTGGCCGTGCCGGGCGCTCAGGCCCAGGACCTGCTCAGCAATTTCGGCGTCGACTCGGCCGCGAACGCGCTCACGACCTTCTTCCTGGGTGGATCGACGCAGATCAAGCGCATGGCTGAGGCCCAGCCGACGTTCGTCAGCGCGTGGATCGGCAACAACGATGTGCTGGGCTCGCTCCTGAGCCTGACCAACCCCGGCGACCCCGCGCTCATCACCCCAAGTGCGATGTTCAACGCCGAGGTCGATTCCATCGCCACCGCCATCAAGGCGACGGGGGCCAAGGCGGCTCTGATCGGCGCGGCCGACGTGGCGGTCATCCCCTACAGCTCCAAGGGAACGCTCTACTTTTGCCTCTCGGCTGCAGCGGCAGGTGCCTGCGGGCTCCCAACGGTGCTTCCGCCCACCTTCCACGTGAGCCCCACCTGTGCGCCTGGCGCGGTTGGCGGCCTGGGGGACACAACCCTCGTTCCCTGGCCCATCGGGGTGCCGCTGATTCTGGCCGCGGCTCAGGGTGCCACCGACACTCTCGATTGCACCCGGGACAACCAGGTGGTTACAGCGAGCGAGCTTGCCGGGCTGCACGCGGCGACCGCCGCCTTCAATGCCCATATTCAGGCGGTTGCTTCGGCCAACGGGTGGGCCTACCTGGATCCGAATCCCCCACTGCTCGCGGCCCATGCCGATACCAGTAAGGTCGAGCCGTTCCCGCAGATCCCCCCGAATCCGCTCACGGCACCTGTCCGGTTTGGATCCTGGTTCACGCTGGATGGGATTCACCCGAGCGCGTTGGTACACCGACTCGTCGCGGACAGCCTCGCATCCGTGATCAACGCGACCTACGGGACCTCCCTGCCAATCCCGGTCTGCGGTAGTGTGACCTGTCCCGCGCCATGACCTCGACGGTGGGGAACCAGTGAGACGGATGCTCTAGGCCACGCTCTCCAACCCGACCCTCTCTGCCAATGGTAGAGGGGGTCGGCTGTTTCACCCCTCCTCGATCGCCAACCCCACTCGCACATAAGGCGGAGCCCTGTACCTTTCGGCTGACGGCTAACGGCTAATCTCTCAGACCCACCCTCACCCCCATGCCTCCCAACCCCTGGACCCGCGACCGCGCCCTCACTTTGATGCAGGAGTACACCAAGTCGGAGCCTCTCCGGAAGCATATGTATGCCGTGGAGGCCGCGATGCGCGCCATGGCCATCCGCGAGGGAGCGGACTCGGAGGAATGGGGACTGGTCGGATTGCTGCACGACTTCGACTACGAGCGCTTCCCCAACGACGCCCACTCGGCGACCGAGGAACACCCGGCGGCGGGGGTGCGCATCCTCGCGGAACAGGGGTTCCCTGAGTCGCTGCAGCGCGCGATCCTCGGCCATGCCAGCTACACCGGGGTTCCGCGCGACACGCCGGTTGCCCGGGCGCTGTTCGCCGTGGATGAACTGTGCGGATTCCTGGTGGCATGCGCCCTGGTCCGCCCTTCGAAAAGCCTTATGGACCTCGAGGTCGCCAGCGTCAAGAAGAAGCTCAAGGACAAGGCCTTCGCCCGCGGGGTGAGCCGCGAGGATGTGATCCAGGGCGCCTCGGAGTTGGGCGTGCCACTCGACGAGCACATCGCCTTCGTGCTGCAGGCGCTGCGTCCGGTGGAATCGAGCCTCGGCCTCGGGCCAGCGTGAGCGAAGCGCCGCAGCGTTCGGGCCGGATCTCGATGGTGGCCCGATCGGAAACCGCCCGGGCGATCGACCGGGCGGCCGCGTCGCGTCCTATCCCCGGAAATCGCGTCGTGCTGCTGCAGGATGGCCCCGAGGCCTACGCGGCCATGTTCGAGGTCATCGCCTCGGCGACCCGCTTCATCCACTTCGAGAACTACATCATCCGATCCGATGCCACGGGCTGGCAGTTCGCCGAGGTCCTAGCCGCCCGGGCCAAGGCCGGCATTCAGGTCCGAGTGCTGTATGACTGGTTCGGGTGCCTGACAACCCGCCGCCGCCTATGGCAGTTCCTGCGGGCGGCCGGCTGCGAAGTCCGCTGCTTCAATCCCCCTTCACCGCTGCACCTGCTCCGCGCGATCTCGCGCGACCACCGCAAGCTGGTGGTGGCCGACGGCGCTCGAGCGGTGATGGGAGGGCTCTGCATCGGTGACGAATGGGCTGGAGATCCGGCTAAGGGAATCGCTCCCTGGCGGGATACCGCGGTGCGAATCGACGGACCCGCCGGTCAGGCGCTTGACCTCGCGTTCCGGAAACTCTGGGGCCTGGCGGGCCCGTCCCTGCCGGAGGAAGAACAGGCCGCCACCATCGATGCCGCCGGAGAAGCCTCGATTCGCGTAGTCATCGGCGTGCCGGGGCGGGAGCGGGCCTACCGGGTGATTGAATATCTCGCCGCGGGATGCCGGCGACGGCTCTGGATCGTCGATGCCTACCTGGTGCCGCCGCCCCGGCTCCTCGAGGTGCTGGGGCTCGCGGAGCGGGATGGCGTGGACATCCGCCTCTTGCTTCCCGGTGCCAGCGATGTGCCCTTCGTGCGCAACCTGACTCGCATCGGCTATCGCGACATGCTCCGGGCTGGGCTCAGGATCTTCGAATGGAGCGGCCCGATGATCCACGCCAAGACCATGGTGGCCGACGGCCAGTGGACCCGGGTAGGGACCAGCAATCTCAATGCGTGGAGCCTCATCGGAAACTACGAGCTGGATGTGGTCATCGAGGACGCCGGGGTTGCGCAGGCGATGGAGCAGCAGTTCCGGCGCGACATCGGGTCGAGCGTCGAGGTCGTGCGCGAGCCTCGGCGGGCGCCCGGTGCCCTCTCCCGGGTCATGCCGAGTCGGCTCGCGCAGCGCGGCGCCCCGGAGCCCGAAGCGGCACGCCGGGGACGGCGGGAACTTCGGGCCCGGACCGTCGTCGCGGCCCGGCGCCTCGCCAGCGGAGCGTTCAAGTCGCTGTTCGGCCCGATCAGCGCCGTGTTGGTGGTGCTGGGCCTGCTCGCGGTGGGATTTCCCACGATCATGGGGTACGCCTTCGGAGTGCTCTGCCTCTGGCTTGCGACGGCCGCAGCCTTGCAAGCCTGGCGCCGACGCGGCCCCGCCTGACCCTCTCTCCCCCTGCCTACAGTTCCCTCTGCGGGCCAGCGGCCAAGCCTTGGGTGAGCCGGCAGCATCCAAGAAGGACTTGTAGGGACCCGCTGAGCTCTCCTTCATGAAGGGGCCTCGGCCACGGTTGGACCACGGGGCTGCGGAACCCGCCGCCAGCCAGGCGCGTACGCCCTGTCAGAATGCCATAGCCTCAAGCGGCGCTTGGAGTTCCATGCGGTCACCGTGCCGTCAGCCCAGGCGATTATCGTTCCAGCCGTTCGCGGGCTCTCAAGGCCCGGCGATACAATTGGCCGTGGGGACTGCCGACCCTAACCCTGCTCAACGAACCCCTGTGGCGGTGCGTATCACACCTGAGTCCGAAGCGGAACTGGTGAAGCTGGCGCGAACGGGCGACCGGGATGCTTTCGGTTCGCTCGTCGTCAGGCATGCAGGGATGGTTCGACGTCTCACGCTATCCGTACTGCGTCACCCCGAAGATGCGGACGATGCCGCGCAGGAGGCATTCCTTTCGGCGTGGACCGCCTTGGATCGGTTCGATGAGGGCCAGGCCTTGGCGCCCTGGCTCGCTCGGATCGCCGTGAACGCCGCCCGCGACCTGCATCGCCGGCGGACGGTCCGGAGCGCCGCGCCCCTCGACGTGGTCCAGGTCGTCTCCTCCGACGCCCCGGATCGGCAGGCTGGCGATGCGATGATGCGGGTCCGGCTGGATAGCGCCTTGGCGACGCTGCCCGATCGCCAGCGGGCGGCCCTGGTGCTCTTTGAGGTCGAAGGCTATGCCGCCGCGGAAATTGGTGCCATCCTGGGCATTCCGGAGGGCACAGTGCGGTCGGATGTCTTTCATGCGCGACGGAAACTGCGCACGCTGTTGGGAGAAAAGGAGGAAACTGCATGACGCACGGCGAGCCATTCGATAGCCAGCCTGACCCGGTGTTAGGCGAGCTGTTGCGCCGTCACCTGGCCCCCCAATCGACCGACGCCGCGTTCGCCGATCGGGTGCTGGCACGGCTGCCGCAACGAGGCAGCCTGTGGGAGGTCCTGGCCCGGTGGGCCAGACCGGGCATCGCAGCGGCCGCGCTGATCGGCGCGCTGCTCGGATACTGGCTGGTCCTGCACGCCCCCGGCCCGGAGACGGCGGAGCCGGGCGGAGAGCTGGCGGCCACGGGCCGCCCGCTGAACAGCGATGCCATGATGAGCGTCGTGCTCGGCAATAACCGATAGGCGGACCTCGATGCGGACCAGCACCTGGAAGGCCATGATGCTCCTGATCATCGCCGCTCTGCTGGGTGGGGCGGTGGGGAGCGTGGTGACAGCGCGGGTTATCGAGCATGGGCAGGGCCCGCCCGATCGCCCGGGAGGTGGAAGCAGCGAGTGGTACGTCACCCTGTTGACCCGGGAGCTGGATCTCTCCGCCCGCCAGCAGGACAGCGTGCGCACCATTCTCAAGCGCCATCGCCGGGGCATGGACTCGCTCTGGGCCACCCTCGACCCGCAGATGCAGCTGATGCGGGAAGGGATCCGTGCCGAGGTCCGCACCCTGCTCTCCCCCGCTCAGGTGGCACGATACGCCGAGGTGACCGCCGAGCTGGACGCGCAACGGAAACAGAAAGCGAACCAGGATTCGACGAACCGATGATTGCCGCAATCCAGTCTCGTTCACGCGCTCGCATCGCCGATCTCAGCCTTGTCGTTCTTCTCCTCCTCTTGCTGCCGGTCCGGAGCATCGCCCAGAGTCCGGCCCCGACGGTGACGCTCACCCAGGCCCTTGAGCTGGCCCGCGGCGTGGCACCGACCGTGGTCAGCGCCCGGGGGAACGTCAGGAGCGCCGATGCCCAGGTCCTGTCGGCCAAGGGGGAGTATCTGCCGAGCGTTACCGCGACATCCTCGGGCGTAAATGCATTTGCCGGAGGGCCGGCGCGGGTCAACCCGGTCACCGGGGTGGTCCAGAGCGGCAACTCCTCCAGCACCACGGTGGGCCTCGGGATCAGCGCCAGCATCGATCTGTTCACCGGCTTCCGGCGCGGGGCCGACCGCCGGTCGGCCCAAGCCACCCAGACCGCGGCGGTCGCCTCGCTCACCGATGCCCAGTTTCAGATCGACCTAGCGGTCACCCAGCAGTACTTCGCCGCCCTCGCGGCCCAGCAGCTGGTGGGAGTGCGTCAGGCGAGCGTGCGCGTGGCCGAGGAGCAGCTGGCCCAGTCGGTGGCCAAACTCCGGGTAGGTTCGGCCACCCGGGCCGACTCGTTGAGTTCGCTGGTGAATCTGGGAACCGCGCAGCTCAATCTGGTGAGCGCACAGAGCGGCGTAGCGGGCGCCCAGGCCAGCCTCGGCCGGCTGCTCGGGCTGGATGCCCCGGTCGCCGCCGCGGACGACTCGGCGTTCTACGACTTCAGTGTGGAGCTCGACACGCTGGAGCTGCTGCGCGAGGCCTTGGACCGCTCGCCCAGCGTCCAGGCGGCGGACGCCTCGGCCCAGGCGGCCAACGCGTCCATCTCTTCCGCGAAGGCGGCATACTGGCCCACCTTGTCCCTCACGGGGGCCGGCAGCTGGCTGGGGAGCGACAACCTTTCGTACCAGCTCTATCCGCAGCGATCGATCACGTTGGGGCTCAACTGGCCGCTCTTCAACCGCTTCCAGCGGGAGCAGAGCATCGCGGTCCGGGAGGTGGCCTACGACGCGGCCGACGCGACCGCCAAGGATACCCGCCGCGGTGTGCGGGCCTCGCTGATCACCCAGGAGGCGGCCCTGGAAGCCGCTCGGGTACAGATCCGGATCACCCGGACCAGCGTGGATGCTGCGACCGAGAATCTCCGGGTGGTCAATGAACGTTACAAGGTGGGGGCGGCCACCATCGTGGACGTGCTCACTGCGCAGACGTCCCTCGCTCAGGCGGGCGTCGACGCCATCAACGCCAGGTTTGCCTACCTCAACGCGAAGGCCCAGATCGAGGCCCTCATCGGACGACGCCTATGACCTCGCTGTCGACCACCGAAGAACGGATGGCGCAACTTCCCGCCGATGTGCCGCGTGATGCGGTCATCGTGACCCGGAATCTGCAGCGCGACTACGACATGGGCGGGGAGGTCGTCCACGCGCTCCGAGGGGTGGACCTGACCATCCGGCGCAACGAATTCGTCGCGATCATGGGCCCCTCGGGCTCCGGCAAGTCCACTCTCATGAACCTGATCGGCTGCTTGGACACTCCGAGCCAGGGGGAGTATTGGCTGAACGGGCACCGGGTCTCCGAACTGGACGACGACCAGCTGGCCCGGATCCGCAATCGCGAGATCGGCTTCGTCTTCCAGACCTTCAACCTGCTGCCCCGGGCGGACGCGCTCCACAACGTGGAGCTGCCGCTCGTCTACGCCGGCGCTAACTCGCGCGAGCGGCGGTCGCGAGCCGAGGAAGCGCTCACCCGAGTGGGGCTCAAGGACCGCATGACGCACCGTCCCAACGAGCTCTCGGGCGGCCAGCGGCAGCGGGTGGCCATCGCCCGGGCCCTGGTCAATCGGCCCAGCATCCTGCTCGCGGACGAGCCGACCGGCAACCTGGACTCGACCACGAGCATCGAGATCCTGTCACTGTTCGAGGAGCTACACCGGCAGAATCAGACGATCATCCTGGTCACCCACGAATCCGACATCGCCGGCCACGCCGAGCGGCAGGTGCACCTGCTCGACGGCAAGGTCGAGCGGGACTTCGCGACCCCGCGGCGCTGATCGCGGAGGCGGCCGGTCCGGACCATTTTCTGAGCGACGGAACATCATGAGGCATATGCGCAAGACCCTGATCGTCTCTCTTCTTCTTCTCGCCGCCTGCCGCAAGTCGGCGGCCCCCGTCGCGCTCGTCTATCAGGCGATTCCGGTCGAGCGGCGGGACATCGTGGTATCGGCCAGCGCCAACGGGACCATCCAACCAGATACTATCGTCGACGTGCGCTCGCAGGCCTCGGGCGAGGTGCTCGAGGTAAAGGTGGAGACCGGCCAGGTGGTAAAGCCGGGGCAGCTCCTGGTAGTCATCGACCCGCGCATCCCCAAGAACAACGTCGACCAGGCCAAGGCCAACCTCGATGTGGCCCAGGCCACACTCCTCAACGCCAAGACCCAGCTCGACCGGGAGGAGGCGCTGTTCAAATCCCAGTCGATTACTCAGGCCGAATACGATGCTTCCGTCCTGTCGTATTCGACCGCCAAGGCCGGCGTGGTGAGCGCCCAGGTCAGCCTCCAGAACGCCCAGATCACCCTCGACCAGACGGAAGTGCGCGCCCCGTCCGCCGGGACCATCATCGAACTGGATGTGGACCGCGGTCAGATCATCTCGTCCCCGATCAGCAACGCCGGTGGCGGCACCGACCTGCTCAAGATGGCGGACATGAACTTGGTGCAGGTGAGCACGCTGGTGGATGAGACGGACATCGGCAAGATCCAGCCTGGCCTGGCGACGACCGTGACGGTCGACGCCTTCCCCAACCGGAGCTTCCAGGGGCGGGTGCTCAAGATCGAGCCCCAGGCCACGATCTCGCAGAATGTGACGATGTTCCCGGTGCGAATCCGGATCGACAACCACGAAGGCCTGCTCAGGACCGGAATGAACTCGGAGGTCCAGATTCACATCGGCCGCCGGGATAGCGTGCTCGCCGTACCGACCACCGCGCTCCGGACGTCCAAGGACGTGGCCAGCGCGGCTGATGTGCTGGGCCTCACGATGGACCAGGTGACGGCGCAGCTCGCCCGGAACCGGCCGCCGCGGGGAGACACCGGCTCCGCCCAGACTGTTCCGGCAGTCGCCTCGAACACCATGTCGCTGCCTGACGGCAGGACCATCAGCCTCCCCGCCGGGGTCACGGAGGCCCAGGTCCGCGCCATCATGCAGAAGCGCATGTCCGGCGCCCAGCCGACCGAAGAGGAACGGGGACTGCTCCGGCGAGTCTTCCAGGGAGCACAGGGCCAGGGCGTCGGCGCCGGCGGGGGCCCGCCCTCGGCGAATCCGACCCAGGGTGGCACCTACGTCGTGTTTGTCACTCGGGCAGGCAAGCCGGAGGCGGTCACCATCCAGACCGGTCTCAGCGACCTCGATTTTGCCGAGGTCAAGTCCGGCCTGAGCGAGACCGATTCGGTCCTGATTCTCCCCAGCGCCAGCCTGGTTCAGTCGCAGAAGGAGTTCACCCAGCGGGTGCAACGGATGACCGGCGGAGGCGGGCTCCCGGGCATGTCGTCGCAGAACCGCCCATCGTCCTCCAGCACCACGAGGCCGTAACCCATGCTCATGCTGGAAACGCTGTTGGTCGCACTCGGCTCGATCCGCGCCAACGCCCTCCGCTCGGTGCTCACCGCGCTGGGAATCATCATCGGCGTCGGCGCCGTGATTACCATGGTCGCCCTCGGAACCGGCGCGCAGAAAGCGGTGGAGGAACAGATCCAAGCCATGGGCGCCGACGTGCTGACGGTCTACCCCGGGATGATGTACACCAGGGGAGTCGCCACCAACACCCGCGTCGGGCTGACCGTGGATGACGCCAATGCGTTGCGAGACAATGCCACGCTCCTCTCCGGCGTCGTCCCCGAAATGCAGCAGAACCTGCAGGTCCAGTACGGCTCCACGAACATCAACACCACGGTCGAAGGCGCCACGCCCAACTTCCCGGCAGTGAAGCGATTCACCATGACCTACGGGCGCTTCTTCACCATGGCGGATGATGCCGCCCGGGAGCGGTACGCGGTGCTGGGCTCCGAAATACCCCAGATGCTCAACGCCAACCCCCAGGCGCTGCTGCATCAGCAGCTCCAGATCCGGGGGATCACCTTCGAGATCATCGGCGTCATGGCCCCGAAGGGCGCGGCCGGGTCCTGGATGAACCCGGACGAGCAGATCGTGATTCCGCTCAACACCGCCCGCTATCGGGTGTTCGGCACCGACCGGCTGCGGCAGATCACTGTCCAGGTGCGCCCGGGGGTGCCGCTGGCCCAGGGCATGGTGGATATCGAAGGCGCCTTGCGCCGCCAACACAAGATCCGGCCCGGTGGCGATAACGACTTCATGATCCGCAACTCGCAGGACATTCTCTCCACGCAGCAGGCGGCAACCCAGATCTTCACCACGCTGCTGGCGAGCATCGCCGCCGTCAGCCTGGTGGTCGGTGGCATCGGCATCATGAACATCATGCTGGTTTCGGTGACCGAGCGAACCCGCGAAATCGGGGTGCGCAAGGCTCTCGGAGCCACCCGCCTGAACATCATGTTCCAGTTTCTGGTCGAAGCGCTCGCGCTCTGCCTGTCGGGTGGAATTCTTGGCATCCTGCTCGGGATCTGGGTGACACACCTCCTCGCGCGCGCGAACGGCTGGAATACCCTGGTGTCCAGCGGGAGCGTTGCCGTGGCGTTCGGCACCAGCGCGGCCATTGGCATCGTGTTCGGTCTGTGGCCTGCCCGGCGGGCGGCCCGGCTGGATCCGATTGCGGCGTTGCGGTATGAATGACGGTGGGCGGATGCGCTGACCGGACCGGTCACTCCTCCGTAACCCAGACCTCCGCCACACCGTCGGCGCCGTACCGCACGCGGACCCGCCACGGCTGGCAGCAGACCGGACAATCCTCCACGTACTCCTGATCGACCCCGCTCCCAGGGTCGAGCACGATCGTCCCCGGCTCCCCACAGTAGGGACAGACCACTTCCGCCTCCAGATCGGCGACACCGTCGCCTAGCGAGAACTCGTCGTCGAGGGGATCGGGCAGGGAAACCATGCAGATGGAACCCCCGGGAAGCGCCTGCGGTTCCCGCCCCGGTTCCCTTGCCGCGCCCGGACAGAGAAGCGAGCTTACCGTCCGCCAGTCCAACCCCGGGGACCCCAGAACATGTCGCGAAGTCGCATTATCGGCACCGGATTTCATGTGCCGGATCAGGTCGTCCGCAACGACGACCTCGCCAAACTGATGGACACCACCGACGAGTGGATCCGCACCCGCACCGGTATTCAGGAGCGCCACTGGGTCCGGGAGGGGGAATCCGGAGCCGAGATGGCCAAGGAGGCGGCAGACCGAGCGCTCGAGATGGCGGGACTCCGGGCGACGGACCTGGACGCCATCATCTACGCAACGTCCACCCCGGACCATTACGTCCCCGGGGGCGGGGTCTTTCTGCAGCGACTGATGGGAGTCCCGGCCATACCGGCCATGGACGTCCACCAGGCATGCAGCGGATTCGTTT
>DASPUE010000136.1:0-14862 GCA_035623055.1 Gemmatimonadales bacterium | reverse complement strand
TCAATTCTCCTTGTCGTGATGCGCGACCGCTTCCAGCCTGAGCGCCCGCTCCGTGTCCAGAATCAGCAGCAACCGGTCCGGCAGTTTGTACACCTCGGGGATCAGCTCCCGCGCCTCGGCCCGCAGGGTCTCGGGCGGCGCCTCACAAGAGCTGCAATCGGCCTCGAGCACGTCACCGATATCGTCGACCAAGAGACTCACCGCACCATCTTCGGTGCGGACCACCACGTTCATCGCCTGGCGCCCGTCCTCGAGTGAGGGAAGCCCGAGACGCTCTCGCAGATCGATCGCGGTGACGATCTGGCCCCGCAGGTTGATGAGTCCGCGGACGGCCCGTGGGGCGAGCGGCACCCGGGTCATCGCCTGGGTGCGGAGGACCTCCTGGACCTGCAGGACGTCGATGCCGAGAAAGAGGTCTCCCAGGCGGAAGGTGCAGAACTGGCGATCGCCGGCCATGCCCTTAGGCCCCTGCACCGGCGGGTTCCTCCACCTGGAACAGCTCCACGTCCGCCGCCTCGATCAAGGCGCCCACATCCAGTAGGTCGGTAACCCGTTCCTGGATGACAGCCGTGCCGAAGACAGCGCCGGCTCGCCGGCGCCGATGGACGACCAGCGACTCCTCCACCACGTCCACGATATTCTCCACCACCAACCCCACGTCCCGGCCGCCGTGGGTGTAGACCACGACCTGCAGCGGATCGGTGGGCTCGGCGCCCCCTTCGCCCAGCAATCCGCTGAGATGCAGCAGCGGCAGCGGCCGGCCACGGTATTGGATGACCTGCTGCTGCCCGAGTCGTTCCACCCGGGCCTGCGGGAACTCCTCGAGTCGCGCGACCATGGAGAGCGGGATGGCCATGCGGTGATCGGTGCCGAGCTGGAACAGGAGCAACACCTCGTGGCCTCTAGCGGATGGACGGGCGGCTCCCGACTCCAACGCCCCACCACCGCGCTTCTCGGAGATGACCCCCGTGCGATGCGCCAGCCCTGGCACATCCAGGATGAGCGCCACGCGGCCATCACCCAGGATCGTCGCCCCAGCAAAAACGTCGATCCCCTTGAGCTGTGCACCCAACGGTTTCACCACGATCTCCTCGGTATCGTTGATCTGGTCAACGACCAGTCCGAAGACCCGGTCGTCAGCCTGCAGGACCACGATATTGAGCGCTTCCGAGTCCGCCTCACTCCAGAACTCCCGCTGGAAATCGAGCCCCTGCCGGAGGTTGACCAGGGGCAGAAGTCGGTCCCGCAAGCGATAGACCGGCGCGCCGTAGACCATCTCGATGCGGGCTCGCGCCTCCTCTCCCTCGATCCGTACCAGCTCGAGGAGAGACACCTGGGGAATCGCGTACCGATCCCCTGCCGTCGTCACCAGCAGCGCGGGGATGATCGCCAGGGTGAGCGGGATCTTGATGCGGACAGTCGTGCCCTGTCCCGGCTCGCTGTGGAGATCGACCGTGCCGCCGATCTTCTCGATGTTCGTCTTCACCACATCCATCCCGACCCCTCGGCCGGAGATGTTGCTGACCTGGTCGGCCGTCGAGAAGCCGGGAGCGAACACCAGGTTGACCAGCTCCCGTTCCCCCAGGCGTGCCACCTGCTCGGCGCTGAGAAGGCCCCGCTGCAGGGCCTTCTGCTTGACCCGTTCCGTATCGATCCCCTGGCCGTCGTCACTGATTTCTATGTTGACCTGGCCGCCTTCGTGATAGGCGCGGAGCAGCAACCGACCTTCCGCCGGTTTCCCGGCCGCGTTCCGGGCGTCGGGCAGCTCCAGGCCGTGGTCGACCGAGTTGCGCACAATGTGGGTCAGCGGGTCCTTGATGGCCTCGATGATAGTCCGGTCGAGCTCGGTCTCCTTGCCCTCCATCTCCACCCGCACCTGCTTGCGGCAGGTCAGCGACAGATCACGCACCACGCGCGGAAACTTCGACCAGACATTGCCGATCGGCTGCATCCGGGTCTTCATGACCCCTTCCTGCAGCTCGGTGGTGATCAGGTTGAGGCGTTGAGACGTCGCGATGAGTCCCGGATCCTCGGCCGAGGAGGTGTGCTGCAGAATCTGGTTGCGAGCGAGGACCAGCTCGCCCACCAGGTTCATCAGCTTGTCGAGAAGTCCCACATCCACCCGGATGTTGCTGTCCGATGCCGCCGGGCCTTTGACATCCTGGGTCTCGGCGGGGACCGCCTCTCCGGTCTTGTAGTTCCCCATGGCCGTCTGGGCCGCTGTGGGCGCCCCTGCCCCACCGTTCTCCCCTTCCCCCTGCTGCAGCCTGGTAAGCACCTGGATGAGGCCGGCGAAGTCTTCCTCCCCATCCGCGCCGCTTCGCTCGATTGCGGTCAGCATCCGGCGGACGGCGTCGACCAGCTGCAGCAGGGCACTGGTGATCTCGGGCGTGAGCAGCTTCTTCCCGTCCCGAAGGTCCGACAGCAGACTCTCCCCGACGTGCGTCACCGACTCCAACCGGCCAAACCCCAGGAAACCGCTCGTCCCTTTGATGGTGTGAATGCAGCGGAAGATGCCGGCCAGCAGGGCTTTGTCCCCGGGCTTCTGTTCCAGCGCCACCAGGTTGCGGTCGAGCTGGTCGAGGCCTTCACTGCTCTCGATGAGGAATTCCCTGACGATGTCGTCCATGTCACCCATGTGCGTCTCCACCGCCGGGATGGGGCGTCCGTGGCGAGGACGCCTCCTGTTCCGCGAGTATCGGCGCCGGGAAGCGGAGTTTGAGAGGGAAGCGCTGGGACGGTTTGGACTTATAAGGATGGGGAGACTTGGGCAGGTGTGTCCCATGAGGACACGACTACGCAGCGTCGCGACAGCAATGTCCGAGGAATCGCGCCTACGCGGCGTTCGCTAAGTCATTGCAAAAATGTCACTTACAGGCATGGCGTCCGTGGGATTACGGCGGAAAACGACTGGCTTCGTTCTTGCTTCCTTCATTACCACGGCAAGTCGAGTGAGCAACAGCCGTGGAGGTGAGACGATGCTGAAAGCCCTGTTCGTGATGATCGTCATGAGCAACGACACTGCTGCCAGGCTGTGCCAGCGCTTTGATCGTCAAGCCGGCTGACCGGCGACACCACTTCCCTCGGACTTGGAAACGGGGCGGCCCATGTGGGCCGCCCCGTTCGCGTTCCTCCCATCCTTCACCAGGCCGGCGCGGAGGCGAGCCGCCCTCACCCCGCGGCCTGGACAGCCATCCGTCGCCGCGGCTCCGCGGGGGCACCCGCCTCAGCGGTGGTGCCGATGCGGAACTGGGCCACGAGGGCCTGCAGATCGGCAGCCGCGCGAGCCAACTCGGTTGCGGCCGATTGGCTATGTCCCGCGTCGTCGCTGGTGCGCTGCGCAGTCTGCGCGGCGCCCTGGATGTTCTGAGCGATGTCCTGAGTCCCGCGGGCGGCTTCGGCGACGTTGCGGCTGATCTCGTTGGTGGTGGCGGTTTGCTCTTCCACCGCCCCAGCGATCGTCGTCTGGATCTCGCTGATCTGGCCGATGATCTCGCCAATCTCCCGAATCGCCGCCACCGCCTCCCCAGTGTCTCCCTGGATTGCTTCGATCTTGCGGCCGATCTCCTCCGTTGCTCTCGCCGTCTCCTTGGCCAGGTCTTTCACTTCGTTGGCGACCACTGCGAATCCCTTGCCCGCCTCACCCGCGCGTGCCGCCTCGATCGTGGCGTTGAGAGCCAGGAGGTTGGTCTGCTGGGTAATGGCGGTGATCACCTTGATGACCTTGCCGATCTCCACGCTCGACTCCCCGAGCTTCGCCACCGAGGCGTTGGTGCGCTCCGCCACCCGGACCGCCCGGCTCGCTACCCGCGCGGCATCGGCGGCGCTGGTGGCGATCTCCTGGATGGAGGCCGACATCTCTTCAGTCCCGATCGCCACGGTCTGCACGTTACTCGACACCACATCCGCCGCGGTCGCGACGGCCGCGGCCTGGGCCGAAGTCTCGGCCGCCGCGGTGCTCAACCGCTGGCCGACGCCGTTCACCTGTGCCGACGTCGCGGCGACCGCCTGAGCCGTCCGGGCGATATTCGCGATGCTTCCGCGCAGCCGGGTGAAGAAGGCAGCCAGCCCTTCGCCCAGGCGACCGACCGCGTCATCGCCCCGCACCATGATCTCCCGGGTCAAGTCGCCACGCCCTGCGGCATCGACCACCGCCAGGATCGCGTCCACCCGTGCCCGCATTTCCTCCGCACGCACCTGCTCTTCCTCGGCCCGGGCGCGCTGTTCGGCCTCACGCCGCGAGGCTTCTCCCTGGCGCCGGTCGGCGGCTTCCCCTTCCAGACGCCGTTTGGCCTCGGCCGCCTCCAACTCGCTGCGCTGGGCGAGCTGCACCTGTCGCTCAGCCTCGAGCCGGCCGGTCACGACATCCCACGTGACCATGGTCCCGACCCATCCATCGCGATCGTCGAGAATGGCACACGCAGTGAGATCGATGGTCTCGGGACCGAGCTGGAACCGCGCCTGATAGGGGAGGTTGCCGCGATCACCGAGGGCACCGGCAGGCACTGCATTCCGGTGCAGGCTCTCGATCGACGCACCAACGGCTCCGTCGACCGCGATAGGCAGATGGGCCTGCAGACGCCGCAAGGTCTGCCGCGCCGCCGGATTCAAGTAGCGCAGCGTAAGCTCACGGTCCGCGTACATGATGTTGATGGAGGCATTTTCTACCAGCTGCTGGATGCGGGCCACCTCCGCGCGCTGGCGGCCCAGCAGCTGCCAATCGACCCGGTCGACCCCCAAGGCGAGGTGCATGCCTTCGACCGCCTCGTTGAGCGCCGCGGCCGCCTCGCCCAGCTCATTGCGGCTCCTGACGTCGGCGCGGACCACCAGATCCCCCAGTCCGGCAGCCCGGCTGGCGCGCAGCAGTTCCCCCACGTCGGCGACGAGGCTCCGCCCGAACCAGAGGCTGGCGGCCAGGCCGCATAGCACGGCACCAGCGGAGAACAGCAGGATGATCATCCGGGCCCGGTGAGAAACCGCCTGCGCAGCCGCGCGTACCTCGCGGATCTCGCGGGCAAAATCGCCGGCGACGTGTTCCTGCCGGAACTCGAGGTCTCGAAAGCCGGACTCGAACTGCGGCAGCCGGGCTCGGGCGGCCACGGGATTCTGAAACGCGAGCGGGACAATCTCCTCCCCTTGCCGGAGATAGGCCTCCATCGCCGGCGCGAGATCCCTGAGGCCAGCCCGGATGCTGTCGCTCAAGGGCAGCGAGTCGTTGGCCACGAGGGCACGGCGGAAGGTCTGGACGTGGTCATCCAGGTCGTCGAGGATGCTCTCCTGGTTCGCCCGCGCATAGCCGGCCGCGGAGAGCGCCCGCATGACATCGCTCCGGAGGGCGTAATGAATGCGCTCGGCGTCCAGGTGATTGCGGAGCCCCATGAGCGCCACCGCCATCCGCTCGGAGACGGCATCTTGCAGGCGCGATTCCCGATACGCGACCGCGCCGGCACCCATGAGCAGCACCGAGCCGGTTGCCGCCGCCGCGAGCAGAGTCCGTTGGATGGTCCATCGCATGCGCATACCCCCTCGACGCCCAGTGGCCAGGATCGGTCCGTGGGACCGGCCAGGGCGATGACGGCCGAGCCGTCTCGATTTCAATCCAGGAACTGCCGAGCCTTCTCGGCCAACCGCGGGATCTCTTCCGCGAGGCGCGCGATATCGGCCTCTCCGGCGCCCAGCTCGCTCAGTACGTCGGCGGCCGAGCAATCGGCGCTCCCCTCCTCAGGGAGTCCGGCGCCGAACTCGGCGCACAGGACCTCGGCAGCCTGCACCACTCGACAGGCTGCCTGGTACTGCGTCTCGGCCTGGTGCGGGTGGTGATGGTTGGTCACCGCTTCGGCGATCGTTCCGGGGAGGGACCAGCGACCGAGGAGGAGGCCACCCACGGCTCCGTGATCCATTCCCAAGTGCTCCTCCTCCACCTCCCAGAGCCGCCCGCCGACCAGTTCCATCGCCTGACGCACCTCGGAGTACTCGTGCGGAAAGTGCTGTTCCAACACGAGCAGGCCGACATCGTGAAGCAGGCCGGCCACGTAGAGATCGTCTGCGGCCAGGGTGGCATCGGTCCCGAACCGATCCCAGAGCAGTCGCGCCGCCATACCCACCGAGGCGGAGTGGACCCAGAACACCTGATGGTCGAGTCCGCCCGCCTGCCTGGCGAAGGCCTTGACCACCGCGAGTACGATGCAGATGCCCCGTACCTGATTCACTCCCAGACGGCTGACCGCGGAGGACACCGAACCCAGACGAGTACCACTGGAGAACGCGGCCGAATTGGCGGCCCGGAGCAGGCGTGCGGTCAATGCCGGATCCCGCTCGATGATGGTCGCCACATCCGCCGCCCCGACCCGTTCATCGTCCAGGACCCGGTGGAGCTGGAAGACGACGGTAGGCAGGGTTGGCAGATTTTCGCCCTTGGCAAGCAATTCTCGCATGCCATTGATGATGTACGGCACTCCGCAACCCCCTGGAATTTCCGGGCATTCGAAGCCCCTTGGCTTCTCAAGGTATCGGCAGGCGCCACCGATACTTCAGCCATGCAAGGGACGGCACCGGCATGATCGCGATTATCGGCCTTTTGGTGGTGATCGGGGCGGTCGTCGGCGGCTTCACCATGGCCGGCGGCAAGCTCGTGGCCCTGTTTCACCTCTCCGAAATCGTGGTCATCGGTGGGGTGGCGCTGGGCACCGTTTTCGTCTCCACCCCGGGCCCCGTTCTCAAGGCCATGGGCGGCAAGCTCGGGGGAGTGTTCAAGGGCAATCGTTTCACCAAGCCGCTCTACCTGGACGCCCTCAAGATGCTCTACGAGCTGTTCCAGGTCGCCCGCAAGGATGGCCTGGTGGCCATCGAGGGGCACATTGAGGACCCCACCAAGAGCGCCATCTTCAAGAAGTATCCCAAGGTGCTCCACGAGCACCACGCGATGGAATTCCTGTGTGACTCCCTCCGCCTGGTCCTGGTCGGCAGTGTCCCGCCCCACGATCTGGACGCCCTGATGGACGGGGAGATGGATGTGCATCATGAGGAAGCCGCCAAGCCGGCGGCGGCGCTGCAGAAGGTCGGCGACGCCCTCCCTGGCATCGGCATCGTGGCCGCGGTGCTCGGGATCGTCATCACGATGGGCGCTATCGCCGGTCCGGTGGAGCAGATCGGAGAGCACGTAGCGGCCGCGCTGACGGGTACCTTCCTCGGCGTCCTCATGGCCTATGGCTTCGTCGGGCCGCTGTCGACCGCTATCGAGCAACTCAATTCCGAAGAATCTCGATTCTTCGCGTTTCTCAAGTCGAGCGTCGTCGCCTTCGCCAAGGGCTTCGCGCCGATCGTCGCGGTCGAGTTCGCCCGCCGGGCCATCTTCTCCACCAACCGCCCCACCTTCCAGGAAATGGAAGCTGCCTGCAAGCAGGCAGCCAAAGCCGGGAAGTAGACCGTGAACAAGGCCCGCGAGCAGCCGATCATCGTCATCAAGAAGCGGGTGTCCGGTCACGGCCATCACGGCGGTGCCTGGAAGGTGGCGTTCGCCGATTTCATGACCGCCATGTTCGCCATGTTTCTGGTGCTGTGGCTGGTGAACCAGTCCAGCGATGTGAAGGCGGCGATTGCCGGCTACTTCCAGGACCCGCTCGGCCGCGCCAGCGAGTATGGCAGCTCGATCCTTCCGGGCGAAGGAGCCCAGACCCAGAGTCCGCGGGTCATGTCGCCCAACCAGGTCATCGACCTGCGCCGCGACAGGCTGCAGCATCTGGCCGAGACCATCCGGCAGGAAATCCGGGAAACGCCGGCCCTGACCGCCATCGCCGATCACATCGAAATCGAGATCACCGACGAGGGCCTCCGGATTCAGCTGCTCGAGGACTCGAGCGGCGTTTTCTTCCAGACCGGCAGCGCCATCCCCAAGGAGGCCGGCGCCGCGGTGCTGCGGGTGCTGGGGAAGGAACTGGGGAGCCTGCCGAACGCCGTGGTCATCGAGGGGCACACGGACGCCCGGAAGTATTCCCGACCGGACGGCTACTCCAACTGGGAGCTCAGCGTCGACCGGGCCAATACCGCCCGTCGCATCATGCTCCTGGGTGGTCTCAATGAGGCGCAGGTCCAGCAGGTCCGTGGCTGGGCTGACCGCCGCCTCCGGGATCCGTCCAACCCGCTTGCGGACGCCAACCGACGGGTGACGGTGACCATGCTCCTGCCGCAGGATCACGCCCAGGATTCCCTCCCTGCCGCGCGGGACGTGGGCCGGGGCATCGCCAGCGCGGACTCCAGCCGCCGGGACGCGAAGGCCCCCTGAGGATGAGCACCGTCCTCCTCGTCGACGACGACCCGACGACGCTCGCCCATTTTCGGGCTGTCCTCGAACACGAGCCGTCGTTGCGGGTGGAAACCGCTATCAACGGTAAAGAGGGCCTGGCCCGGGCCCTCGAGCTGGTCCCGGACCTGATCATCTCCGACTACTCGATGCCGGAGATGGATGGCTTCGAGTTCTGCCGGCGCGCCAAAGCGGAGCCGGCGCTCACCGGTTGTCTCTTCGTGATCCTCAGCGGATTCAGCGACACCGCGCTCAAGGTCCGCGGCCTCAATCTCGGCGTGGACGACTACCTCACCAAGCCGATCGAGGTGGCGGAACTGCTGGCCCGGGTACGCGCCACCCTGCGGATCTCGGGGCTGCAGGAACAGCTGCGAGAGGATAAGCAGGAACTGGAGCGACTTCACCGTGAGCTCGGCGAGAGTTTCGACGGGCTGCTCCATCTGCTGATCCACCTGATCGATCTGGGGCTTCCAGGCGCCGCCGAGCGTGGCAAGCGACTGGACAAGCTGGCGCGTGAGCTCGCTACCCGCTTCGATGTGCCCGAGGAGCTCGGCGCGGACCTGGGCCTCGCTGCTCAGCTGCACGAGATCGGCAAGGTGGTCGATGCGGCGCACCACGCCGCCGGGGCGCCCGCCCAGCCGGACTGGCACTACGCCGTGGTGTCCTCGTCTCTGCTCGACCAGGTTCCCCGTTTGCGCGGCGCGGCCGAAGTCATCGCCGGTCTGTTCGAGAACTGGGACGGAACCGGGATGCCGAATCACTGGGTCTCGGGCCAGATCCCCCTGCGGGCCCGGATCCTCCGGGTCGCTATCGACTTCCTGCGGCTGCTCGAACAGGAGGAGCGCCAGCCCCGTCACTCCGCCGCCAGTGCGATCGAGGCGATGCAGGCGCACCAGGGAACCTGGTATGACCCGCTTGCGCTGGTCCATCTGGAGTCGGTGGCACTGGACCGACCGCGCGACGAATGGCTCACCACCCGCCAGCAGATCACGGTCGACCAGCTCAATGTCGGAATGGTCCTCGCGGCCGATCTGTCCACCAGCTCGGGGGTCAAGTTGCTCGCCAGAGGGACGACCATCAGCCGGAGCATGCTGGATGTCATCGCGCGGCGGCACCTGGCGGACCCGATCATCGACGGTGTGTGGATAAATCGCTGACCAAGCGAAGCCGTTGCCAAAGCCCTGCGGACTCCATAGAGTTGGGTGACCTTTCGGGAGCACTTCGTGACGACTGCGGCAGTACCAGGTTTGCAGGCCCTCGCGTCATCCCCCGTTTTTGAAGAGCTCCTCATTCGCGCCGACCGGTCCACGGTGGTGGCCTCGCTCGCGCGCGGCATGGCTCACGACCTGCGCGGCCCCCTGCAAACCCTCACCCTGCTGGTGGACCCCCACGCCGATCTCCTCGGCGGGAGTGAGGCCGCCCGCCTGCGCACCGCGGTCAGCGACGCGGTGCAGCACCTGGCGGACACGATCGCGCGGTTCGGCCAGGTGTACGCGCCCAGCGAGCCGGACGCCGCCCCCATCATCGTGGGAGATCTCCTGGCGTACGTCGCGGATTTGCAGCGATACCAGCGCGGGCTGCCGGTGCTCGAGGTCGAGCTGCGACTGGAGGCCGGACTGCCACCGGTCCGTGGGGTGGAGAGCCAGCTGCGTCACCTGCTGCTCAGCCTGGTGCTGAATGCCAAGGAGGCGATGATCGAGCGCGAGGAGGCTCATATCGCCGTGACCGCGGAAGGCCGGGACAGCATGGTTCACATCGCCGTCGAGGACAACGGGCCGGGGCTGGACAGTCGGGCGCGTGGCGCCGCGTTCGAGCCGTTCTTCAGCACTCGTCCCGGGCATCTCGGCATCGGCCTCACGGTGGCCCGCTGGCTGGCCGAGCGGCATGGCGGTACGCTGTCGCTGGAGACGGTGGAGGCGGGCGGAACCCGGGCGGTCCTGTCGTTGCCGGCGTGGCGCCGGGCAGCCGAATTCGGCCTTACGCCTCGCGGGGCTTGAGGGGAAGTCGCTCCACCCACTCGGTCCCGGCAGACCGCGCGTTGGCCCTCCGGTTCTCCTCGGCCACCCGGGAGACCAGTTCTTCGCGCTGAATATTGACGCTCGTGGGCGCTTCAATGCCGATGCGGGCGCCGCGCCGGTCGCTGGACAGCACGACGATGCGGATCCCGCCATCGAGAATGATCGCCTCTCCCTGGCGACGATTGAGAATCAACACCGCTCTGCCTCGCCTCCCGGACTCGCGGGATCAGTTGACCATCGCCAAGACGGACTGCATCATCTCGTCGGCCACCGAGACGAGTTTCGCGGCGGCGGCGTAGGCATTCTGCGAAGCGATCACGTTGGTCATCTCTTCGTCGATCGATACCCCGCTGACGCTCTTGCGCTGGCTGTCCACCTGACTCACCACCGCCTGCTGGGCGGTCTGGCGTTGGGTCGCGTTCTGCAGCTGCACGCCGATGTTGCCCACCAGCGCCTGATACTGCTCGCCAATGGTGTTCCCGCCGAATGAGGCGAGGCCGGTCGTCCGCAGCTGCGCGATGGCGAGGGCCGTGGTGTTGTCACCGGCCCCGCCGGTCTGGCCCGCGGCAATGTTGTCCGTCGAGCTCTGCACCGCGGCCGAAAGCCCGATGGTCGCGGCGGTGGTTCCGGTCGGATCAAAGAAGGACACGCCAGTGCTGCCGTTGAGGGTCTTGCCGGCTTGATGCAGCTGGTTGACTTCCTTGACCAGCCCAGCGGCGAGCCCGTCGAGCTGCGCCTGGACGGTGGGCAGGGCGTTCTGGGACAGATCCACCAGCGCGCCCAGGCTCCCGCTCTGCAGGTTGATAGTCCCTTGCGCGCCCACCACGCCCACAGCAACGCCCCCTCCGCTCAGATTGCGGGCCTCGAGTGTCGCGGCCTGCCCACCATCCACCAGCAAGGCATCGCCGGCGGTGACGCCGATTGTGCCATCGCTATGCTGGATCACCCGGACGCCGACGAGCCCCGACAGGTGATCGACCAGGCTGTCTCGCTGGTCCATGATATCCGGGGCCCCACGTCCGCCGGCGGACGAGGCACGGATCTGGACATTGAGCGCGGCGATCTGCTGCGCGGTCTGGTTGATGTCGGTGAGCGAACCCTGGATCTGCGCGTTGACGTCGGCACCGGCCTGGGTCAGGCGGCGGGCCGCATCGCGGAACTGCTGCGCGAGGCTGGCGCCGGCCTGCTGCGCCGCCGCGCGAACGCTCGGATCCGAGGGATTGTTGGCGAGATCGCCCCATGCCGAGAAGAAGCTGTCGATCCCGGCGGCAAGTCCGGTGTCGCTCGGTTCGCCGAAGACGCTCTGCATCTCGGTGAGGATGCTCTGGCTGGTCGTGTATGATCCCAGGTCGCCGTTCTCCTGCCGGTAGGACGCGTCGAGATACTGATCCCGCACCCGGGTGATCCCCGCCGCGGTGACCCCGCGGCCCAGTTGGCCGATCGGAGTCTCGAGCGGAACCTGCGGTGTCAGGATCAGCTGCTGCCGGCTAAATCCCGGAGTACTCGCGTTCGCGACGTTGTGGCCGGCAGTGTCGATGGCGAGCTGCTGCGCCGACATCGCCGAGCTGGCGATCGAAAGGAGACTCGAAAGACTCATGCTAGGCCGTCCGGTTGAGGATGAGGCCGCTGGGCGGCCCCTGGTCCATGGGTTGATCGCTGCAGGCGTAGCCGGGCGGCGGGTCGCTCGCCATCGAGAACAGCTTCTGCAGGAACAGGTCCGCGGATTCGAGGGCCCGCTTCAGGATGTGCTGGTTGATGGCGACATCCTGCGCGGCCTGGAGGGCGGCGCGCTTCACCGCGGTCCTTGCTTCTTCGAGTTCGAGCGGCAGCGAGCCTCCAAGCAGCGACTCCAGCCGATCGAGGGGGGCCGGCTCGCCACCCGCGATCAGCGCGGTGAGGGCGGCGCGGCGGCGCTTGGCCTCGTCCAGGGTCAGCAGGGTCCGTCCCATCGCGTGTACGCTGTCCTCGACCACGTCCGCGTCGTCGGAGGCGACACCCGCACGCTGGCGAAGGAGGGCCTGCCGCAGCTCTCCGATGATCTGGGCCTCGTAGAGGAGGCCTTCGACCAGATCGCCCATGCGGCTCGACAGTGCGGGATCCGCCGGGATGAATTCCTGATATCCGTGAGGCGTCATGGGGTTCCCTTGACCGGCGCCGAGTCCGGCAGCCGGCGGCTGAGCTGGTGGTACAGCGCCTCACCCATTCCCTTGCCGGCGTGCTCGGCGTAGGTCTCGGCCAGATGCTGGTCGAGCATGCCGGTGAACATGTCCTGCCCCGAGTTCTGCGCCAGCAGCCCGTCATCAGGCACGGTGGCGCGCATCGCCTTGAACATCTCGTTGACGAAGACTCCTTCGAGGTCGTGGGCGGCCTTGCGCAGCTTGGCCTCCCGCGCCGCCTCGCCGACGGCCGGCGGCTGTCCCGAGACGGGCCGGATCGGGCCGGTCATCGGACCACCAGTTCGGCACTGAGTGCTCCGACCTCCCGCAGCGCGCTGAACATCGCGGCGATCTCCGTGGGACGGGCGCCGGCCGCGTGCAATCCTGCCGCCACCTCCTGAACGGTCGCCCCGTCGTTCACGGCCAGGAGCCCATTCGTCGCCGATGAATCCCTCGACCGTCCACTCGAATCGCCTGCCGCCCGGACCGGGGGGGCGGAGGGAGGGCCGCCGATGCGCAGGGTGAACCCACGATGGCTCACCGTGGCGGCCGCGACTCGGACGGCTCCGCCTGTCACCACCGTCCCGCTCCGCGCGTCGATCACGACCCGGTTCTCCGGGCTCATGCGGACCGGGATGGTATCGAGCATGGCCAGAAAGCTGAGGAGATTATCGGCGCCCTTGGCGGGCGGCTTGAGGGAGATAGAACCCGGATCGTCGACCTTGGCGACGGTATCGCCCAGGGCCACGTTGATGGCCTCGACCACCCGGAGGGCATTTCCCAGCCCGGGCTTCCTTAATATCAGGCGCGCTGCCGGGGCGGCCGGGGCCGGTGGGTCGATCTCCAGCACCCCGCCCTCCGGAATGCGGGCGGAGTTCCCGCGCTGGGAGGAGATTCGCGATTCATCGTCCGCGACCAGCAGCGGCCCCTGGGCCGTGGCCACAGGGGGCTGGTCGACATCAGTCATCAGTGGCGTGGTCCACAGCACCCCGCCGCGAAGGCTGGTGGCGTCGCCGATGGAGCTCACCTGCACCTCGAAGCGACCTCCCGCCCTCAGGTAGGGAGACGCTTCGGCAGTCACCACCACCGCCGCGACGTTCCTGGGACGGAGGCGCTCGGGCGGTACCTCGAGCCCGAAGCGGCGCAGGGCATTGGCGATCGACCGGACAGTGGGAGTGTCGCCGTTGGAGTACCCGAAGGTGCGATCGCCGCTCCCCTCGAGCCCGATCACCAGGCCATAGCCGATGAGCCGGCGCGGGACGCTGCCGGTCTGGGTCACCAGGTCGCCCACCCGTTCCACCGCCTGTGCGGTGAGACGGCCGGGCAACATGAGCGCGAAGCACACCATGAGCAGTACAGCCTGCAACACACGGGGCGACCGGCGTGAGAGATCGTACGCCCCTGACAGCGGAGTGGAAATCGTCATGGCCAGAAGATGGAGAGGATGCTGCCGATGATGCCCTTGCTCGGGCCGATCTTCTTCCCCTTGTAGCTGATCACCGACTCGGCGACGCGAGACGAGGGAACGGTATTCTGCGCGCTCACATCCTCCGGGCGCACGACACCCTCCAGCTCGATGATCTGATTACGGCCATCCACACTGATGGTCTTTTGTCCCTTGACCCGGATGAGGCCGGTTGGTTCGATGCTCTGCACCCGCACGCTGATCGTGGCGGTGAGGTCTCCCTGCCGGGCCGTCTGTCCGCCATTCTGCGAGGTGTTGTTGAGGCTGGTCGAGAAGCCTTTTTGTGGGCCGATCGGCCCTGTCATGACATTCGCGTTCAGCGACATGTCCTGGGAGCGCTGATTGGTGCCGTTCTGCATCAGCGATTCCGTGGCGTTGACAGCCTCGTCCACCTGAATGGTGAGGATGTCGCCGATCCGAAGCGGCCGCTTGTCGCTGAACCATCCGGCCCGGCTGAGCAGCGGTGCCCCGGCCGCTGGCGCTGGGGTCGCGGCTGGCGCCTGGCTCTGGGCGGGAGCCGGCGGCGCGCCCTGAGCAGAAAGCGGAATAGCAATAAAGAGAGACAGGAACAGGAAACGCATCAGGGCATCCTCGCGAGACCTGGGGCGGTGACCGTGCCCGTCACCACACCGGCTCGCTGGCCGGTACGGACGCGCACGGAGCCGCCCATGGCGGCATCGTTGAGGGCGGTGCCTTCGAGGGCCACGGTCACGTTGCCGCGGTTCCAGAGGACCCGGACCGTCTGCCCGGTGGCCACCACCGGCGGGGGCTCCACTCGCAGCCGGTCCAGCGCTTCGCCCGGGGATGTCATGCGTCTCACCAGCCACCCCGCTGCGGGTGTGGCGGAGTCGGCGGGGGGCCCCCAGCGGAGCGTCGGCTCGAGGCGAATGTCGTCCTCGGCGAGCCGAGTCCCGGGGCGCAGGA
>DASPUE010000135.1:0-3206 GCA_035623055.1 Gemmatimonadales bacterium | reverse complement strand
TGCGGTTGCTCACGGCCCGTATGCCGCCATTCGCACCGCCCGGTCGCTCACCGACGAGGAGCTGCGGCTGGGCCTCGACTTCGTCAGCACCGTGCTGGAGGTCGCATCCAGCTCAGCCAGAGCGATGGCGTCGGTCCTCGCCGAGCGGGGTGAAGGCCGATCCCCCGCCGGCATTCATTGAGAGGCTAGTGAACGATGGTGACACCCGCGAGCTGCTTCCATCCGAGCCAGTCGTTGGGCGCGAGGACCACGCGAGTGGCCGGGTGGCCACCGATCTGCGGGTTGGAGAGTTCCATGCGGTAGCCCAGGCGGCGGCGTACCTCCAGCCGCTGACCCGAGGAAGCCAGCCAGCGAGCCCGGCTGGGGGCATCATCCCACACGATGTACCAGAGCATGGCGGGGCCGGCGGGGGTCTCATAGACGCGGAAGCGGTCGCCACCCCACCCCATCGCCACTGGTGTCTGGATGTCGGTGCTGGTGGCAGCGTTCGAGAGGTCGGCAGCGAGAACCCGCATGTCGAACTCTCCGATCACATCCTCATACAGCACGTGCGGCTCCACGGCGGTGAAGCGCAAGCTGATCGGCTGGTCCCCCCGGCCATAGCGGTACGGGTGAAGAATCTGCTCGGTGGACACCGGCATGCGGGCGCCGTAGGGGAGGGTGTCCCGGTGCTCGGATCCGTACCACCAGCGCATGAAGTCGGCGCCAGCGAGATACGGGAAGATGATGCTCTCTCGTAGAATCCTTGGCGCCTTGTTGTACACGGGCATGTCACGCATCTGGCTGCGGAGCTGCTCCCGGTAGGTCTCCCAGAATTCCGGCATGGCAAAGAGGTTCTGGTCAGGTACCATCACCTGGAGGCCGGCAAGCGTGGCCTGGCCCTCGAGGATACACTGCGCCGCGGTCAACCGGTCGTTGTCGCCCTGCTGCCGCAGGATGGAATCGAGTGGCAGGTACTGGTGCTGCAGCGCGTGCACCAGCTCGTGGGAGACCGTCGCGGGGAGCAGCCGAGCATCGCTGTTGGCCACCACGAACAGCGTGGTGGAGTCCGGATCGTAGAAGCCGATCACCTGCTCGGTGAACAGGTCGAGGAGCAGGGCGCGGAGATCCAGCGAGTCTGGCAGGAGTCCCAGCAGGCGATAGGTGGCCTGGAGTCCCCGCGCCTTCTCCGCCGGAAGCTCCTGGTCGAGCTTGTGCAGCAGGTAGGCCCGCACCTGTTCCCGGCTGCGCATCACGGCCTTGGGCGGCGCGCGGAACTTGAGCCCCACCACCTTCTCCACCGACGGCTTCAGGCTGTCGACCAGCTGCGAGACGGCGTCGGCGGGAGCGGCGGGTGGGAGCCCGCGGCACGCGAGCACCACCAGCGCCAGGCACGGGAGGATCAGGGCTGCAGGACGAAGCTTCGATACCATGCAATCACCGCTGGACCGGCAAGCCAGGTAATGGCGGCCCCGGCGCTCAGAAAGACGCCGAAGGGAACCAGCCGCTTCCGGTTGAAGAAAGAGAGTGGCACGAACACCAGGGTACCCAGGACGGCCCCTAGAAAGACGGTGAGCAGCACCCCCTGCCAGCCAACGAAGGCGCCCACCATCGCCATCATCTTGATGTCGCCGCCGCCCATCGCCTCTTCCTTGAACATGCGGGTGCCGAGCGCTCCCACCGCCCAGAGCAGCACGAACCCGGTGGCCGCGCCAAGCAGGGCGTTGGCGATGGTCGTGAAGCCGCCTGGCAGGCTCAAGAGGATGCCGATCACCAGGCCACCGAGGCTGAACTCATCCGGGATGATGTACTCCCGGGCGTCGGTCATCGTGATGCCGAGCAAAATGGTGAAGAACACCGCCCCGGCGAAGGCGGTGAGCGTGAATCCGTAGAGCCATCCCATGCCCGCCCAGATGAGCGCATTTCCCAGCTCGACGAGCGGATACTGGATCGAAATGCGGGTCTGGCAGTTGCGGCAGCGCCCGCGGAGGATGAGCCACGAAAGCACCGGGATGTTGTCGTACCAGGCGATGGGGCGGCCACAGCCCGGGCAGTGTGAGGGCGGCCGCACCACCGACTCTTCCTTCGGCCAGCGGAGGATGCAGACGTTCAGGAAGCTCCCGAACATCGCGCCGACGATGCCCATCACCAGCGGCACGAACGTCTCAGCGCTCACGCGTCACCTCGTAGAGAATGATCCCCGCCGCCACCGCCACGTTCAGCGAATCGACCCCGCCGGTCAGGGGCACAGCCACGGTCTCGGTCGATGCGGCCAGGAGTTCGGGCCGGATCCCTGACCCCTCGTTTCCGAGGATCAGGGCGACTGGTCCTCCACGCCGCATCCGGTCGATGGGCGTTCCGTCGACGGCGGTGACCCAGAGGTCGAGGCCGGCGACTCGGGCCCAGGCGATGAACGCATCGGCGGTAACCAGGGTGGAGGGAAGGCGGAACAACGCTCCCATACTGCCCCGCAACGCCTTGGGGTTCAGCAGGTCCGCCGTCCCCGGAAGGGCGACCAGTCCCGCGGCGCCCAGCCCGAGCGCTACCCGCGCCAACGCCCCCACGTTGCCGGGGTCCTGCACGCCGTCGAGCACCAGCACGACCCCCTTGGGGCCGAGGTGAATCGCGTCGAGGGTCCAGATCCGGGGCTCGACAACCGCGACGACACCCTGCGGGTGTTCCGTGTCGGCGAGATCCGCTAACTCCTCGTCATCCACCTCCGCCACCGGCACGCTCTCCTGCGCGAGCCGCTGCTTGAGTGCAGTGCCACGCGGTGTAGCTTCCAGCGCGGGCGCCACTGCCGCTCCACGCACGGCCCCGACGGCCAGTGCCTCCTCCAGCAACCGCACCCCTTCCGCGAGGGTCAGCCCGCGTCGCTCCCGCGCGCGGCGGCGGTGCAGGTCCCGAATCGTACTGATCAGCGACACGGCCACCCGGGTGTTCAGGATGAAGATCGCGCTCACCATTGCCGGCTCCGATTCCGGCGGCGGCGCCGGAATCCAGGCCGATCTCAAGACCTTTCAGCAGTTCGGCGTCTTCGGCACGACCGTCATCGTCGCCATCACCGCCCAGAACACCCGCGGCGTGCGCGCCGTCCACGCGGTGCCGGCGGAGATGGTCTCCGCCCAGCTCGACGCGCTTGCGGATGACCTGCCGCCGGCGGCCTTCAAATCGGGCATGCTGGCCACCGCGCCGCTGGTCCGCCTGATTGCCGCCGAGCTCGAGGC
>DASPUE010000134.1:0-12887 GCA_035623055.1 Gemmatimonadales bacterium | reverse complement strand
CGCTCCGGGTGCACCTTCGGCCGGCCCAGCAGATCATCCACCATCTCACGGGTGACGGTCACCCGTTCCACTTCCTTGGCGGCGATCTTCCGCGCGACCTTCCGGCAGAGCTTGCCAATCTCCCGCTCCAGCTGACGCACGCCTGCCTCACGAGTATACCCGGTGATGACCTCGCTTACCGCCTCGTCCGGCAGCTCGATCTGGTCGCTGTCGAGCCCATGCTCCTTCAGCTGACGCGGCACCAGATAGTTCCGCGCGATCATGAGCTTCTCGCGCTCGGTGTACCCGGTGAACTCCACCACCTCCATCCGGTCCAGCAGCGGGCCCGGGATGCTCTGCAGGAAGTTGGCGGTGCAGATGAACAACACCTCGCTCAGGTCGAACGGCACTCCGAGGTAGTGATCGACAAAGCTGTCGTTCTGGGCCGGGTCCAGCACCTCGAGCAAGGCACTGGCCGGGTCACCTTGGAAGGAGACCCCCAGCTTGTCCACCTCGTCCAGCAGGAAGACCGGATTCTTGGTCCCGGCCTGCTTCATTCCCTGGATGATCCGCCCGGCCATGGCGCCGACGTAGGTCCGCCGGTGCCCGCGGATGTCCGCCTCGTCCCGGGCACCGCCAAGGGAGATGCGTACATACTTCCGTCCCATTGCCCGGGCGATCGACTTGGCCACTGAGGTCTTGCCCACGCCGGGAGGCCCCACAAACAGCAGGATGGGACCCTTGGCGGCCTTCTCGTCGAGGTTCCCCTTCGGACCATCGGTCGGGGTTTCGGCAGTCACGGCCGCCGAATCGGCCGCGGGTTCCACGGCCTCGACCGGCGCGGCCGACTTGGCCATTTCGGCCTTGAGCTGGCGGACCGCCAGGAACTCCAGGACCCGGTCCTTCACATCGCCCAGCGCGTAATGATCCTCATCCAGGAACGTCTGCGCCTTGGCGAGATCCAGGGATTCCGTGCTGCGGACGTTCCACGGAAGCTCCGCCACCGTGTCCAGGTAGGTCCGGATGACCTGGGCCTCCATGGACTCGCGGCTGATCCGCTCCAGCCGGCTGAACTCGCGCTCGACTTCCTTGCGGGCTTCGGCCGGCAGCTCGAGGGCGTCCAGCTTCTGGCGTAGCTCGTCGAGGTCGCCGCGCTCGTCGTCCTCACCCAGCTCCCGACGGATCTGCTTGAGCTGCTCCCGCAGGAACATTTCCCGCTGCCGCTCGCCCAGCTCCTCCTGCACCTGCGACTTGATGTCCTCCTGTGCATCCAGAACCGAGATCTGGCGCTGCATGTGGACCAGCACGCGGCGCAGCCGCTCTTCGACCGAGAGGGTCTCGAGCAACGCCTGACGCTCCGGCGGTGCGATGTCCAGGTAGCCGGCCACCAAGTCGGCAAACTTGCCGGGCTCGTGGACATCGGCCAGGACCTGCTGCACGACCTCTTCTGGGAGCCCGGACTTCTGGCCGAGCTCCGCGGCGCGGGTGCGGGCCTCACGGTAGAGCGCCACGAAGGCGGCGTCGTTCGGGTCGAGCGCGGAGAACTCCTCCGCCTCCCGCACCACGCTTTCCAGGTATCCGTTCTTCTCACCGACATGCATCGCGATGCCACGGCGCTCGCCATGCAGCAGCAGTTGCATGCCGGCAAGGCCGCGCTGCATCTGCCCGATGCGGGCGATGGTCCCGATGGTATGGAGCCCCTCCGCGCTCACCTGCTCCACGTTCTGGCGCTGGGAGACGGCGAAGATCAGGCGATCCGGGGTGTTGAGTGCGGCCTCGATGGCTCGAAGCGTCCCTGGCCGGCCGGCGCCGATGGGCGCCGTCGTCCCGGGAAAGAGCACCACCTCCCGGAGGGGAAGCACGGGTAGGATCAGACGTTCACTGCGTTCGGACATTTTCTCTCACTCCAGAGCACTGGCTGATTGGCAGTACTTCAACTCAAGGTACCTGAGGAGTGCACCCCATGTGCCATCCTCTGCACGCGGGATTCCCGCGGAATCGCAAGCGTTTCAGGGTGCGCGCGATAGGTAACAAGGCCGGACGGCTCGAAACGTGTCCAGACGAAACATCCTTTCCTGCCAAGACGTCCGGGTCGTCCGAAGCGGGCTGCCGAACTGTCGGTAGGAGAACCAAGGCGGATGCCGTAAGACGTGGTGGCTTGTCCCCCCCGTCTTCCGCTGCTAAATCTATGACGCTCCTCTGGATACCAGATGACAGAACCGACTTCCGCCCTGGCGCCACGACTCAGCGAAGCCCTTGGAAGCGCCTTCACTATCGAGGGCGAAATTGGGCGCGGCGGTATGGGAGTCGTGTACCGGGCGAGGGACGAGAAGCTCAAGCGTCGCGTCGCGATCAAGGTGCTTCCGCCGGAGCTGGCCTTCCAGGCGGAGATCCGCGCCCGATTCACGCGCGAAGCCGAGACGGCGGCCCGCCTGTCCCATCCGCACATCGTCCCGATCTACACCGTCGGCGAAGGCAACGGGCTTGTCTACTTCGTGATGGGGTATGTCGACGGCGAGTCGCTCGCCGCCCGACTCAAGCGCCGCGGCAAGCTGCCGGTGGAAGAGGTACGCCGCATCATGAAGGAAGTGGCCGATGCGTTGAGCGCCGCCCATGCCCTCTCCGTCATTCATCGAGACATCAAGCCCGACAACATTCTGCTGGACGGTACGCGCGGGCGGGTGATGGTCACCGACTTCGGCATCGCCAAGGCCATGTCCGGGGGATCGGGGGCGACGCTGACCAGCGCAGGGGTCGCGATCGGAACGCCCCAGTACATGAGCCCCGAACAGGCTGCTGGTGAGAAGGAGATCGACGGCCGCAGCGATCTTTACAGTCTTGGCATTGTCAGCTACCAGATGTTGACCGCAGAGTTGCCCTTCACCGCGCCAACGGTGGCCGGCATCCTGATGAAGCAGATCACCGAAATGCCGCCCGCCCTGGACCAGAGGCGACCCGACTGCCCCGAGGACCTGTCCCTGGCGGTCATGCGGTGCCTGGAAAAAGACCCGGAGAACCGCTGGCCGTCGGCGGACGCGCTGCGTCGGGCCCTCGAGTCGCGCACGGTCACTGGTTATCGCCCCACCGGCCAGACCAAGCGCGGCCAGGCGGGACGCACCTCCGGCGACCCACTGCGGCGCGCCTCTGGCGCCAGCGGAGGACCACGCTCCAGCGTCCCGATCTCGCCACCACTCGCGCGGCAGGGAGTAGGGCGTCCCCCCGCGGCGGAGGACTGGCGCAACCGCCTCGACCGGCACATGGAGCGGGCCAGCCGACGCATGGAGCGGGCGGGCCGGAACGACACCCCGCTGCCTGTGCCGGACACCGGCGAGCCGCTCATCGTGCAGAAGACGCGGGCCCAGTTCGCCCGGTGGGCGGCCGTGTCAGGCGGCTGCCTGATGCTCAACCTCGCGACCGGGATCACCAATCCCTGGTTCCTCGTGGTTTCCGGAGCCATGGGGTTCAGCCTGCTGACCAACTATTCACGACTCTGGCACGCCGGCTACACCTGGCGGGATGTGCTCAACCGCCCCCCCGCCCCGGATGCGGTCCAGGTGCCGGGCGCAAAGGGCCGGATGCCGAAGCAGCTTCCGAGCCCGCGTCCGGACGAATTCGGCCAGCAGGTGGGCGCGATCGTCCAGGCCTACACCGACCGCACCGCCATTCTCAAGCTGCTGGAGCGCATGACCCCGGCGGAGCGTCAGATGCTGCCGGAAGACGTGCAAGGGACGGTGGACGCGCTGTACCAGCGAGCCACCGATCTCGCCAAGACCCTGCACGCGATGGATTCCAACCTGGACGTTCAGGGCCTGGACCGGATCGACCAGCGCATTCAGGCGCTGCAGCGTGAGCCGGACGACGAGGAGCGTCGCCGCCGGCTCGATCTGCTGGAACGGCAGCGCAAGACCATCGGGGACCTCCGGGGCCGCCGCGACCAGATTGCCAGCCAGCTCGAGAGCTGCATTCTGGCGATGCAGAACGTGCGGTTCGACCTGCTGCGGCTCCGGTCGGCGGATGCCTCCGCGGCCCTCGGTGACCTGACGATGGCCACACAGCAGGCGCGAGCACTCTCCCGCGACGTCGACAACGCAATCGTTGCCGCCAGTGAGATCCGGGAGGCGCTCGGCAAATAGGCGCGTTTGACTCGTCTTTCCCCGCGCCCGCTTCGGACTTCCCCCGGAAGCGGGCGTTGGTATATTCACAGCCCCGTCGGCTCTCGGCGTACCTACCGTGCCTCGCGAGTACCGCCCGATCCGGCCAACAGGCCTGGATGCCCGCGCGGCCCGAGAACCACCACTTGGAGGATCACGCATGCACGGCCCCCGTCGGAAATTCCTCGCCTCGACCTGGATGCACGCCCTCGGCCCGGTGGCGGTCGCCGCCGCGCTGGCCGGCTGTGGCGAGAAGAAGCCCGCAGCGGAGCCGGCCGCCAAAGGGCAGAACTTGCCGGTGGTCGCCATGATCAAGGCGGCAGACTGGATGGGCAGCGAATGGAGCGAGGACGCCATCAAGTTCGGCTTGTCCGAGTCCGGGTTCGAAGAGGGTCGGGACTATACGCTCAAGATCTCGAGCGCCCAGGGAGACATCGGGACGCTGCCCAACCTGATCGACCAGGCGCGGGACTCGAAGGCCAAGGTGATCATCGCCCTCCAGGATGCGACGCTGCAGGTGGCGGTGCAGCGGGTCAAGGACACGCCGGTGGTGTTCCACCTGCTGTCGGACCCGTTCGCCATGGGGGCCGGCACCTCCGATTCGAATCATCTGGCCAACTTCACTGGGGTGTACGCACCCGGATTCGGTGACCCGGAACAGGAGCGCCGGGTGGACCTGATCCGCCGCACCCTGCCCAAGGCGAAACGGCTGGGCATCCTGTTCAGCCCCGACGAGGCCTTGTCCGTGAATCTCAAGGACAAGATGACGGCCGCGGCCAAGAAGGCGGGGCTGGACGTGGTGGATCAGCCGATCAACAACGTCGGCGAGGCCGGCACGGCGACCCAGGCCCTGGTGGCCAAGAAGGTCGATGCAATCGAGATCTACGGCAACGCCGCCCATACGGCCTTCGCGAGCATCCTGCAGATCACCAAGGAGAAGAAGGTTCCGGTCTTTTCCTCGTCGCCGTTCGAGGTCATGAAGGGCGCGATCGCCTCCTTCTATCCGGACTTCCAGGAAGGCGGCGTCGAAGCCGGGAAGATGGTCGGGCGGATCCTCAAGGGCGAAAGCCCCGCGAAGATTCCGTTCTACCAGGTCAAGACGAGCAGACTCGCCGTGAACCCGAACACCGGTGTGGCGGTGCCCGGCAGCGTGACCTCCGAGGCCAACCGCGTGGTTGGCGATAGCACCAAGAAGTAGTCCCGATGCGCCTCAGCACGGCGCACGACGGCCCCGTGGCCGTGGTGCGCCTCTCGGGCCGGCTCGATGGCGAGTCGGCCCGCCATCTTTCGGACACGATCGAGGATCTGCTCCGCGAGGGCGCGCGCTCGATCGAGATCGACATGTCCGGGGTGGAGTACCTGAGTTCCGCTGGCATCCGGGTGCTGGCCCACAAGTCCGAGGACCTTGCCGCGCTCCGCGGCTCCCTCCACGTCGTCACTCCCTCCCCGGAGGCCCGAGCCACCATCGAGGCGGCCGGCCTTTCGGCTGGCCTGGTCCGCGAGGACACTCCCACCAGAATCTCCAGCGGGTCAGGCCGCTTCACCCATTGGGGACTCCCCACCATCGAGGCACGGTACGGGAGTTACGAGGTCTCACGGTACAGCGATGATGGCGTGGTGTGCCGCCTCTATGGACCAGCTCAGAGTTTACTCCGCGGACCCGCCGATCCAACGGCATGCCGCGCGGTCGCCTTCGGCGCCAGGAGCTTCGGCATCGGCATCGGCGCGATCGGCACCCGGGTCGAGGATGCCACCCCGCGCCTGGGGGAACTGATCGCGGCCGAAGGGGTCGTCACCTATCTCCCCACCGAGGGAACCCGCACCCCGGACTACATGCTCAGCTACGCCAACCTGCCGCCAAAAGCGGTCCTGGCGAGTGGGCTCGTCTGGGAGGGGCTGTTCAGCGACCTCATGCGGTTTTCCACGCAGCCCGATTCCGACCAGGTCCCACTCACCGAGCTGGCCGAGGTCTGCGTGGAGATGTCGGGAACCGAAGCGGTCGCCATCGCGCTGGTGGCCGAGATGAAATCGCTGGTCGGCGCGAGCCTGCGCCGCTCTCCTGCGCTGATCCCCGCCAACCTCGCGGGCGATGCCGATGTGGCGCAGATCCGGGAATGGCTCTCCTTCACGCCCGAGCCAGCCTACGCCGGCAGCACCGCCCTCATCGTTGGCGTCGTGGCGCGGCGGCCGACAGCTCCCCTGGCGGGCCACCTGCGCCCCCTCGATCGCGATGGGGTGCTCTTCGGCCACCTGCACGCGGCCGTCTTCCCCTATCTCCCGGTGCCGCAGCGGACGGTCATGCTGCCGGCACTGATCGGACGGCTGTTCGAGGAATCGGCGCCCCGGGACGTGCTCCATCTGGTGTACGATGACCGGGGGGCGGATGCCGTCGGCGAAACCGGCCTACTCCGAGGGGTCTGCTGGATGGCGCGGATCACGTCCGTCGAGTCCGTGCCGTGAACCTGCTTCTCGGCGCCACCACGGTCGGGCTGATCTTCGCCCTCCTGAGCCTGGGAACCCTGCTCTCGTTCCGGGTCCTGCGGAGCCTCGATCTCACCACCGATGGCACCTTCACCACGGGCGCCGCGGTGAGTTGCGCTCTGCTCGCCCACGGAGCGCCGCCAGCCGCGGCGACGCTCGCCGGATGCCTGGCCGGTGCCCTCTGTGGGGTGACGACGGGGTTGATTCACACTCGATGGCGGGTGGACGTGATCCTCGCCGGCATCCTGGTCATGACAGCGCTCTACTCGGTCGACCTCTGGGTGATGCGCGGGGGCAACCTGTCCCTCGCGGGGCAAGCCACCCTTTTCGAGCAGGCTACCGGTGCGGTGAATGGCGGCGGCGCGGCCCTGTCCCGTGAAGTCGTCTCGCTGATCCTCCTGGCTCTGCTCGCCGGCGGTCTCGCGCTGGCACTCGGAAGCTTCGCCTCGACCGATCTCGGGCTCGCCCTTCGCGCGACCGGGAGCAGCCCCCGGATGGCCCGGGCCCTCGCGATCGACACCGGGCTGGCGACGATCATCGGACTCGGGCTCGCCAACGCCCTGATCGGACTTTCCGGCGCGCTCTTCGCCCAGTACCAGGGGTTCGCCAACATCTCGATGGGCGTCGGGATCATCGTGACCGGGCTCGCCAGCGTCATCCTCGGCGAGGCACTGTTCCCCCAGCGCACCATTCGGCAGCGGCTGGTCGCGGCCCTCCTCGGTGCGGTCGTTTTCCGGCTGCTGATAGCGGCGGCGCTCTGGGCCGGACTCGATCCCAACGCGCTCCGCCTGGTGACAGCGGTGTTCGTCCTGGTCGCTCTGACGATTCCAGCCGTGATTCGCCGGCTCCGGAGGAGCATCCATGCCTGAGCCGTCGCTGGAAGTGCACCAGCTGGCGCACACCTTTCACCGGGGCACCCCGTACGAGACCACCGCGCTGCAGGGCGTGGATCTGACGCTCGAGCCGGGGGCCTTCGTGGTAGTCCTGGGGAGCAACGGCTCGGGAAAATCCACTCTCCTCAACGCCATCGCCGGATCGCTCCAGACCGAGTCCGGCACGATTCGGGTCGACGGAACCGACGTGACCAAGTGGCCGGCACACCGGCGCGCCCGTTTGATCGCGCGGGTGTTTCAGGATCCTTTCGTGGGAACGGCCTCGGACATGACCGTGCTGGAGAACCTGGCGATCGCCTCGACGCGCGGGCTTCGGCGCGGGCTCGGGAGGCCGCTCGCATCCACCCGGCGTGCCGAGTTACGGGACGCGGTCTCCCGGCTGGGGCTCGGCCTGGAGGAACGGTTGGATACACCGATGGGCATGCTGTCCGGTGGTCAGCGTCAGGCGCTCACCCTGCTCATGGCGATGCTGGTGCGCCCGAGCCTGCTGCTGCTGGACGAGCACACCGCGGCTCTCGATCCCCGGAGCGCCGAGTTGCTGCTGCGGCTCACGCAGAGCTTCGTGGCAGCCGAAGGGCTGACGACGTTGATGGTCACGCATTCGCTGCCCCAGGCGGTGCGCTTGGGCAACCGGATCCTGGTCATGCACCGTGGTGAGGTCGCCTACGATCTCACCGGTGCTCAGAAGCGCCGGGCGCGGGTGGAGGATCTGCTGGCGCGGTTCGAGGAGTTGCGCCGGAGTGACATGCTGGATGCCGACGCAGCGGCCCTGCTCAGACGAAGCTACGCCTGACAGGGCCGCGGACCTTCCCGAGATTGGTGCTCAGGCCCCGATGCGGTGGCCGCGCCTGAATGAACGGTGGCCGGCGTGGACATGCCGATGCGCCCCCTGGCGGCGGCCGTGACGGCGGTTGACGCGGTGATAGCGGTGATGCCGGTGATGGCGACGATGCGGCGTGGTCCCGGGAGCCGCCGAGGTCCGCACGGACGTGCGCTCCGCCGCGGGAAGCACGGTGGCGGCCCGAAGGTCCGGCGCAATGGTGAGGATGAGGAGCAGGCCGACCAGCGTCGAAAACGTGCGTTTCATCTGACTTCCCCCGTTTGATGGCGAAGAGACCAGCACAGGGGAGCGACGCTGACCCGGGCGAGATGTTAAGGGCGCCCTCGGGAGGTGCGGATACTAATAGGCGATCAGTTGCCGCATCGCTTGGAGCAGGTCCGCGGACTGCGGCAGGATGACGTCCTCGAGATCGGGGGCGTAGGCTACGAAGGTATCGGTCGCGGCGACCCGCTGGACCGGTGCGTCCAGCCATTCGAACGCCTCTCCCGCGAGGCGCGCGGCAATCTCCGCACCGTAGCCCCAGGAGAGCGAATCCTCGTAGGCAACGATGACCCGGCTGGTCTTCCGCACCGAGTTGAAAATTGTTTCCCAATCCACAGGCGAGAGCGAGCGCAGATCGATGACCTCCACCGATCGTCCGGTCTCGGTCTCGAATTCCTTCGCGGCGACCACCGCCCGCTGCACCACCGCCCCGTAAGTCACCACCGTAAGGTCCTCTCCTTCCCGAACCACCTTGGCCTTGCCGAAGGGGATCATGAAGTTCGGGCCGGGGTTCGGAGCCTTGTTGTATGTCTGGCGATAGAGGTGCTTGTGTTCGAGGAACAGGACCGGATCGTCGCAGCGAATGGCCGTCCGGAGGAGGCCGTTGGCATCGAGCGCCGTGGCGGGGCAGACCACGCGGAGGCCCGGAACACCGGTGAACACCGCGGCGCCGGTCTGCGAGTGATAGACCGCGCCGCCCTTGAGATACCCGCCATAGGTCACGCGAACGACGACCGGTGAGCTGAACGCGTTGTTGGACCGCCAGCGCATCAGGGCGAGCTCATTGCGCAACTGCATGTAGGCGGGCCAGATGTAGTCGAAGAACTGAATCTCGACCACCGGCTTGAGCCCCCGCGTCGCGAGCCCGATCGCCCGGCCAATGATGTTGGCCTCGGCCAGCGGCGAGTTGTAGACCCGGTCGCTCCCGTAGCTCCGCTGCAGGCCCCAGGTCACCTTGAAGACTCCGCCCTTCCCCTTGATCTGATCGAGGTACTGCGCCCGGCTGGCGTCTGCGACATCCTCTCCGAAGATGACAATCCGGGGATCCCGGGCCATCTCGTCCTTGAGGCAGACGTTCAACAGGTCCACCATCGTGGTGGGATCGCCGGTAAAGCGCGGATCTTCCTCCGTATCGAAATGATCGGAGGTGGGATCCACATCGGGGCTGTAGACGAAGTGATAGACCGTGTCGGTGCTCGGCTGCGGCGCGGCAAGGGCTGTTTCGGTCGCGACCCCGACCTCCTCTTCCACCTGCACCTTGATCGCCTCGATCTCGGCCTCGGTCGCGATGCCGCGCTCCAGCAGGTAGCGCGGGAACCGGGTCACCGGGTCACGAGCGGCGTCCGCCGCGCGCTCCGCGGAAGGTCGGTAGAGGATCTCGTCATCCGAGAGGGAATGGCTGTAGGGCCGGATCACGTGCGCGTGCACAAGGGCCGGGCCTTGGCGGGTCCGGCAGTACTCCACCGCCCGCTGCACCGTTTCGAAGGAGGCGACCGGATCGCAGCCGTCCACTTCTTCGATGTAGAGGCCCGGGAAGCCGGTGACCAGCTTCGAAATCGACCCCCCCGGCGTATTCACCTCCACCGGCACCGAGATCGCGTACCCGTTGTCCTCGATGACAAACACGACCGGGAGCTTGAGGTTGCAGGCGCTGCTCAGCGCTTCCCAGAACTCCCCTTCGCTCGTAGTGCCATCCCCGGCCGACACGAAGACGACTTCGTCGCCGTGCGGACCGGTCACGCTATCGGCCATGCCCTGCACTTTGGAGTAGCGAAGCCATGCCTCGGCGCAGCCCACCGCCTGCAGGAACTGGGTGCCGGTCGGGCTCGAGGCGCTGACGATATTCAGCTCCTTGTGCCCGAAGTGAGACGGCATCTGCCGGCCGCCGGAATTGGGATCGTCTGCCGCCCCCACCGCGCTGAACAGCATCTCGGTCGGGGTCATCCCCAGGCCGAGACAGAGCGCGCGGTCCCTGTAGTAAGTGTAGAACCAGTCGTAGGATGGGCGAAACACCTTGGAGGCGGCGGCCAGCAGGGCCTCATGGCCAGCACCCGAAATCTGGAAGAAGATCCGGTTCTGCCGCTTGAGCTGAATCTCCCGGTCGTCGATCCGTCGCGAGAGCAGGATGAGCCGGTAGATGTCGAGCAGCTCGGCCTTGGCGAGAGTTCGGGGGGTCTTCGGGCTGGTCCGGGTGCGGGTCGCCATGGGCCAAAGATCGTTTCCGGGGAGGGCTTACGGTAGGCCTGAATCGCGGCCGCCCTCCCCTTCAGCGGCCAGGCCCGCTCAGCAGTTCAGAGAGGCGAGTCCAGTAGGTCATGGCGCCCCGAATATCCGGGTCGATGTGAACCTCGAACTCGTCGGCAGCGTCGACTCCCCAGCGCACTTCGGCCGCGCGCCAGGCTAGGACCTCACCGATCCGGAGCGCCACCATCGTGTCGAGCGGGGCGGTGATATGGAGGCGAGCGCGTACCCGTTCCATGAGCGGTGCCACGAGGCGGCTCTGCCATTCGGCCCTCGCGTCGTACCACTGCAGCCGCTGTGCCATGCTTTTGGGAAGCAGTCCGGCAACGCTGTCGGCCACTGCCTCGTACCAACTGCTGTCCGCCACGACTCCCCACCAAAGGGGAGGCGGGGCCCGCGGGGCGAGCACGAAATCGGGCGCGATCCCTCCGCCGCCCCGGACTTCGCGGCCGTGGTCGGTGTGGTAGACGGTGAGGGTATCCTGTTCCGTCCCCGTCCTCCCGGCAAAGCTGTAATACTGTTCCGCCTTGATGCCGTGGTACGCGCGCTGGATTACCCGGCCGCTGGGGGTCACGATTCTGGCAATCGTCAGCCAAACGAGGTCCCCCTGCGGCGGGACGGGAAAGGCCTGCTGGATGAGCGCCTTGCCGAAGCTGCGGCGTCCGAGGATAAGGGCGCGATCGTGGTCCTGGAGGGAGGATGCCACCGCTTCGGAGGCGCTCGCACTCCCCCGATTGATCAGCAGGATGAGCGGCAAGTCGCGAAAGGGGCCATCGTTCCGTGTCCGCACTTCTCCCCGGGCGGCGGCGCGCCGCGAGTCGGTGCGGAAGATGAGGGTTTCCTTGGGCAGGAAGAGCCCAGCGATGTCCGTGGCGGCGAACAACGCGCCACCGGGATTGTCACGGAGGTCGAGCAGCAATCGCTTCGCGCCCTTGCCCTTCAGGTCCTTGATCGCCCGTTCGACCTCCTCACCACTTTTCTCGTGAAAGCCAATCAGCCGCACATACCCGGTCATGGAGTCCACCATCCGCGCAGTAGTCACGGATAGCGGCGAGATGAAATCCAACTTGACGGTGACCTTCAGCGAATCGGGTTGAAGCGCAGCGCCGCGGCTCAACAGCAGGTGGATCTTCTTCCCCTTGTCCCCGATGAGCCGACTGGTGACCTCCTCCAGCGAGAGACCGGCAATCGACGTATCGTCGATCGCCAACAGGCGATCTCCAGGGCTGACACCGGCGCGGGCTCCCGGGCCCGCAGGGTGAACGGCAAGCACCACGATCCGGTCGTCCACGACGTCGTATTGGATACCTGTCCCGGCGAGGGAGCCAGACTCATAACTCAGCTCGCGCTCGGCATCGGCCCGCCGGACGAAACGGCTGTGCGGATCCAGCGAAGAGAGGACGCCGTCGATGGCCGCGTGCACCAGTTCGGCATAGGTCACCGAGTCGACGTAACTCAGCCGGATCTGATTGAGGAGGCTGGAGAAAGTCTGCAGCTGCTCGTACGACGCCCCCTGCGCCCGGGCGATGCCCGGAACCAGGGCCAAGCCTGTCAGGACCGCACACCACGGGAAGTAGGGCCGGAACGCGCGCGTCATAAGGAATCTTTCAGGGTAATTGCGCGATGCGCGCCTTGGCAGCTGCGATCTGCTTGTCGTATCGGCTCGGCGCCAACTCGAGAAATTTGGTCAATGAGGCCTTCGCGTCGGTCGTCTTGCCTTCATTTGTCTGGGCCACGCCCAGCCAGTAGTAGGTTCTCGAGTCGCGCGGGTTGCCGTCGACCGCCAGCTTCAGGTGGGTCTCGGCCTGCGGCATCATCCCCGCCTTGCCCAGCGTCACGCCCAGGTCCATCTGCAGACTCGGGTCATCGGGGTTGGCATTGATGGCGTCCAGCCGTTCTTGCACGGCGTGGGGATAGTCCTTCTGGGCCTCGAAGAGATTGGCCAGCCGGACGTGGGCCATGTACAGGCCGATATCCTCCGCGAGTGCCTCGTGATAGAGAGCGATGGCGTCGATCGGCTTTCCCTCCGCCTGCAAGACC
>DASPUE010000133.1:0-7548 GCA_035623055.1 Gemmatimonadales bacterium | reverse complement strand
AACGCGCCGGACGGGTGCTGCTCGCATGAGGATCCCCGGGTTTACCTCGACCGGTAGCAAGCGCCCGGAAGCGCTCTTCGGATCCGGCGCCCCGCGTGGTCTGCCGGTCCGGCTCGCGAGCTCGGAGGGGTGTGAGATAGTCGACGGCGAGGGGCGCCGGTATCTCGACTTCGTGATGGCGCTCGGAGCGGTGTCCCTGGGGTATGGACATCCCGCAGTCAAAGCCGCGGCCCACGCCGCCATCGACGCCGGCGGCGTCGGTCCGCTGGCACCGGAGCTGGAGGAACGCCTCGCCGAGCGATTGGCGGAGCGGCTGCCGTGGATGGAGCGCACTCGGTTCCTCAAGACGGGGGCGGAGGCGGTGGCCGCGGCGGTGCGACTCGCCCGCGCGCACACCGGCCGGGAGATCGTGCTGCGCTCGGGATACCACGGATGGCTGGACTGGTGTCAGGGCCCGGGGAGTCCCGGTGTGCCCCGTGCCGAGTTCGCCCTGGCTCCGGAAATCCCCTTCAACGACAGCGAGCGCGGGCGGGAGCTGATCCGGCGCCATGGAGAGAGTCTGGCCGCGGTGGTGATCGAGCCGGTGATCGAGCGGGCCCCCGACCCAGAATGGCTGGCGATGCTCCGTGAGGAGACCCACCGGGTGGGCTCGCTCCTGATCTTCGACGAAATCAAGACCGCCTTCCGTATCGCGGTCGGCGGCGCGGCCGAGCGCTTCGCCCTGGCTCCCGATCTGGTGGTCTTGGGCAAGGCCTTGGGGAACGGATTCCCGCTCGCCGCGGTCGGCGGCCGGCGGGACGTCATGGAGGAGGCCCGGCGCACCTGGATCTCGTCCACGCTTGCCACCGAAATGGTGTCGCTGGCGGCCGCCGATGCCGCACTCACCGTCACGGTCAACCAACGGGTGCCGGAGCACCTCGGGCGCGTGGGCGCCCGCCTGATGACAGGCCTCGGGCGCCTGGCGGAGGATCATCCGGGGATTGTATCGGCGGTGGCGGGGCTTCCCGAGATGTGCTTCCTGCGCTTCCCCGACGAGGAGACCGGGGTTCGGCTCGCGCGTCTGGCAGCGGGGCGGGGGCTCCTGTTCAAGCGGAACGCCTACAACTTCGTCTCCCTGGCCCATGACGATGCCGCGATCGATCGCGCCGTCGCGATGCTGGCGGAGGCCTGCCGGGAGATCGCCCGCTCCCGCTGACACCACGCGTGCCGCTTCCACGCCGCTCCGGCCCTAGACGGGCGACGGGGAGAAGGACCAGATTCCGCCATGCTCGTCGACGTCCACGCACACTTCTATCATGAGCGGTCGGGCCGGGCCGACTGGCGCGAGCGGAACGCAAGCCGCCTCAGCGCCGGCGAGCGCCTGGGAATCCGCTGGCATGTGGCCTCGATTCTGGGGAGCTGGGGCCATACCTCGCCGACCTATTTTCCCTCGCCCGAAGATCTGACGTTCGCAAACGATCAGCTCCGCAGGCTCGCCGCTGCACACCCCGACCGCATCCAGGGCTACGTGGCGGTGAATCCCAACTTCACTACGCATGCACTGGAAGAGATTGCCCGCGGAGCGGAGGCCGGGATGATCGGCGTGAAGCTCGCGGCAAGCCGCCGAGCCGACGATCCACTGCTCGACCCGGTGTGTGAGGCGGCCCGGCGGTTCCGGTTGCCGGTGCTCCACCATATCTGGCAGCACCGCCGCCGGGAGTGGCCCGGCCAGGAAGCGTCTGACGGCGTGGAACTCTGCCGCCTCGCCGCGCGGCATCCCGATGTCGATTTCATCCTGGCCCACATCGGCGGCGGCGGCGACTGGCTGCACACTCTGCGGGCCGCGAAACACCATCCCAACGTCTACCTGGACCTCTCGGGAAGCGGCGTCGACGGAGGGATGCTGGAAGCGGCGCTTCAGGCGGTGGGCGTGACCCGGTTGCTCTGGGGGGCGGACGTGACGCTGTGTACCGGATGGGCCAAGCTCCGCTTTCTCGAACGCCTGCTGCCGGGAGCGGAATTCCAGCTGGTCGCTAGCGGCAATGCCGCACGAATTTTTTCGCGGGGGCGCTTCGGGTGATCGACGTCAACGTCTTCCTCGGGGCGTACCCGTGGCGGCGGATACCGGGGACCGGTGTCGACGCGGTCTTGGCCGCCATGGACCGAGTGGGTATCGAAAGCGCGTGGGTCACGCATCTCCCGAGCCTCTTCTGGAAGGACCCGGCCGAAGGCAATCCCTGGCTCTATCACACCACGGCGCGCCAGCCTCGGCTCCGACCGGTCCCGGTAGTGCATCCTGGCCTGCCGCGCTGGGAGGACGATCTCCAGGAAGCAGCGGACCGCGGCGCGGTCGCGGTGCGTGCCGACCCGGAATACCTGGGACTCTCGCCCGCAGGGAGCGAAATGCTTCGCTTGATCGAGCGCACCGGGGAGCTCGGCATCCCCTTTCTGGCCGCCGTGCGGCTCGAGGACGGTCGGGGGCGACACCCTCGTGATGTCACCCCGGAGCTCGCGCCGTGGGTGGTACGACGCTGGGTGAGGCATTCGGCTTCAGTTCGGGTCGTCATCACCCATGCCGACCGAGGCTTTATGGAGGAGGTGCACTATGGGTCGACCCCGGCCGAATCCGGCCGCGTCTGGTGGGACATCTCCTGGGTCTGGGGTCCGCCGGAGGACCATCTGGCCCACCTGCTTGCGGTGATGGGCTCGGCGCGGTTCCTTTTCGGAAGCGGACAGCCCCTTCGGCTGGCCGAGACGCCCCTGGCGCGGTTGGATCTCCTCGCGCTCGGTCAGGCGGATCGCGAGCGCATCCTGACTGGGAACGCCAGGAGCCTCGAGATCAGAACCCAAGGAGTTGCCTGATGGAAGAGCCTCGCCGTCACCAACCTCGCCTCTCGTTTACGGGGCGTCCGGGGCCTCGCCTGGAGATGGTCGGCGGGACGTACGAGGTTCTCGACCTGTCCGCCGATGGGCTCCGGTTTCGGGCCCCGACTGCGGCGGCGGAACAGGTGACGATCGGTGATGTCCTCCACGCGACTCTCCGCTTCCCGGCGGACCGGAGCGTGGAAATCGAGGGCCGCGTCCTCCGGGTCGATGGCCAGGAAGCCGCACTCCGCCTCCTGCAGGGCCAGGAGCGGTTGGCGCACACTCCCATGCCCGCCGGGCCGGCGAGCCCACGGCGAACCGGCCTGCTCTGGTAGGCCGGATGGCCTGGGCCCACGAGCGCGAACACTACCGCGTCGCCTATCCGACGGCGCTCCGCCCCAAGCTGCTCGTTCAGGGTGTCTCCTTCGATGTGGTCGACATCTCGGAGCGCGGGATCCGGTTCCGCCTCGGCCAGGCGGAGCGCCCCGAGCCCGGCTTCGAGCTTGAAGGTGTAGTCCGCTTCAAGCGGGGCGAGACGGTCAACATCCGGGGAACCGTCCTGAGGGTAGTGGATGGTGAAGTTGCCTCCTGGCTCGAAGAGGCCATCCCGCTCCGGGTGATCATGGAAGAGCAGCGCTACCTGCTGGATCGCCATCGCCATCTCGGTCTCTGACGTGTCTCTCCGCGCCGACGTGGCCGTCATCGGTCTCGGCGCGGCCGGCAGCGCGGCGGCCCTCGCGCTGGCCCGGCGGGGGACCCGAATCCTCGGCATCGACCGGCTTTCCCCACCACACACGCAGGGATCTACCCACGGGCGATCCCGGGTCATTCGGGAAGCGTACTACGAGTCGCCCGCGTACGTGCCGCTGGTGCAACGCGCGTATCAATTGTGGCGGGCGCTGGAGCGGGACAGTGGACGGCGACTGCTCCACGAGACGGGCGGGCTGATGCTGGGCCCCGCGCACGGCGTCCTGGTACGCGGCGCCCTCCGGAGCGCCCGGGAGCATGGATTGCCGTTTGAACTGCTCGACGCCCGGGAGATCAGACGGCGGTTTCCTCCCTTTCACCCTGCCGAAGCCGATTGCGGTGTGCTGGAGCCTCGGGCCGGCTTCCTCGATCCGGAGGCCGCGGTCGAGTGCATGCTCTCGCTGGCGGCGAAGGCCGGCGCGGAACTGCTGCTGAATACCGAGGTGACCGGCTGGAAGGGAGATCGCGACGGCCTGGTGTTAGCGACCAGCCGGGGATCCGTCGAGTGCGGTACCGCAATCGTCGCGGCCGGAGCGTGGGCGGGCACCCTGCTCGCGTCCGCGGGGCTGCCGCTCACGGTGGAGCGGCAGGTCATGTTCTGGTTTGGGCCCAGGGGCAGCGCGGGGCGATTTGGGGCTGACCGCCTTCCCGTCTTCATCTGGGAATGGGAGCCGGACCGCCTGTTCTACGGCATCCCCGACCATGGATTCGGGTTCAAGGTGGCGCGGCATCATGAAGGGGAAACCGTCACCGCGGAAGCGGTGGATCGCACGGTACGCCCGGACGAGGTAGAGACGATGCGGGCGATCCTCGCCCGGACCATTCCCGACGCGAGCGGCGCCCTGCGCTCGGCGGTCACCTGTCTCTACACCAATGCGCCCGATCATCACTTCGTGCTTGGCGCGCTTTCGGCGGAGCCACGGGTGATCCTGGCAAGCCCCTGCTCCGGGCATGGCTTCAAGTTCGCGCCCGCGATCGGGGAGGTGCTGGCGGACCTCGCGCTGGAAGGCCGATCGCGATTCGACCTAGAGCCGTTTCGGCCGGACCGCTTTACCTCGGCTTGACGCTACTGCCAGCGGAAGATTCTCAAGGCGACGACAAACGATCCCAACAGCCAGAGGCCGAGCACCGCGAGCTTCCCCGCGATCGCCGTCAGCGAGCCCCCCTCCAGCATGATCATCCGGAGCGCATCCACCAGCGCCGTGAGCGGCAGGGCGCGGATGATCGGCTGCACGACCTCCGGAAACCGGGCCGAAGAAAAGAACACTCCCGAAACCACCCACATCGGCATGAGCAGCAGATTCATCACGCCGCTCGCCCCTTCGACCGTCGTGGGCCTGGCCGCCGCCAACAATCCCAGGGCGCCGAAGGTGAGAGAGCCGATGGCGCAGGTGAGCCCCAGAGTCGCCAGGGACCCGCGGACCGGCACATCGAAGACCAGCACCCCGAACACCAGGATGGTACCGACTTCGACGATCAGCAGGAGCAGCTGGGCCAGGGGAAACGAAAGCAGGTACTCGGCCTTGGACATGGGGGTCGCGAGCAGCCGCTTGAGCAGTTTCCGGCGGCGGGCGTCGACGATCGAGAAGCCGGTTCCCCAGACCCCACTCCCCATCAGGTTGAGGCCGATCAGCCCTGGCAGCAGGAAGTCGATATACCGCGACCCGCGCTCGCGTACCCGTTCCTGGCGCACGGACAGAGGGTCCCGCCGGCCGGCAGCGCGCTGCAGGATGTCATCGACTTTGAGCCGTGCAGGAGCGGCTTCGCTGCGAGTCTCGTCGTAGCGGTACCGGAGACCGCCGCTATCGGCCACCACCACCAGGGCCACGGTGCCGTTTCGAAGTGCCAGGGCGGCCGCGGAGGAATCGGCCAGGGAAACCAGCACGATGCCGCTGTCGCCGGCGAGCGCGGAGCGAAACGAATCTCCGCCATGCCCCCACTCCGCCCAGCCGATGTGCGCGGGCTGGGGGGGCTGGCTCCGGAACGCGATGCCCAATCCCCCCGCGAGGAGGATGGGAAAGATGTAGGTCCAGAAGACCGCCTCTGGCTCCCGGAAGAACTCCTTGAGCCGGACCACGACGAGTGCCCAGAGGCTTGCGGGGGCTCTAGCCATCACGGAGCCGCCGGCCGGTGAGGGCGACGAAGACATCTTCCAGCGTCGGCGCGTGGGTCCTGAGCTCCTCGACGGGCGCTCCGGCGTCACGCAGGGCCTGGAGGAGGGCCGGCAGGGTCTGGTGCAGGCGCGCCACCCGGAGGGAGAGCAGGGTTCCATCCTGACGGAGGTCGAGCACTCCGGGCACGGCACGGCATGCGTCCACTCCGGCCGCCCCTTCCCTCAGCTGCAACTCGACCATCTGCTCCGCCCCCAGAGACCCCACCAGCTCCCGCGGGGTGCCGAGCGCGATCACCCGTCCCCGGTCCACGATGGCGACCCGGTCGGCTAGCCGTTCCGCCTCTTCCATATAGTGGGTGGTAAGGATCACCGTCCGCCCCGCGGCCTTGAAGCCCGCGATCAGCTCCCAGAGCTGGCGCCGCGACTGCGGATCGAGGCCAGTGGTGGGCTCATCCAGGAACAACAACTCGGGCTCCCCGACCAGCGCGACGGCGATGGCGAGCCGCTGTTTCTGACCGCCGGAGAGCTGGCCGACCCGTGCGTTGCGCTTCTCCGTCAGCTGCACCTGGTCGAGCACCGCCTCGGGATCCCTGCCGCTCGGGTAGAAGGTGCGGAACAACGTCACCGTCTCGCGGACCGTGAGCTTTTCGGAGAATTGGGTCTCCTGGAGCGAGACCCCGATGCGCCGGCGGAGCCACGCGGCGTCCTCGGCCCAGCGATGCCCCAGCACGGACACCTCGCCCGCATCCGGCCGGGTGAGGCCCTCGCAGATTTCGATGGTGGTGGTCTTGCCGGCGCCGTTGGGGCCAAGGAGGCCGAAGCACTCGCCTGGGGCGACATCGAGATCGAGTCCGTCCACCGCCTGCACATCCCGGTAGGACTTGTGGAGGCCGCGGATGCGAAGCGCTGGAGCGGCAGTGGAGGGCTGGCTCACTCCGCGCTCCCGGTGATCGCTTGGCAGGCTGTCCAGAATCGAATCAGCTCCCGGGTGGTCTCGAACACCCGAACAGCGGGGTCTCGGAGCGCCAGTTCCCGAGGCTCGAGCTTGAGATCGAGGTGGGGGCGCTCGCCATCACCCAGATGAAACGCCTGCCGCGGCGCCCCGACCCGCAGCCGCAATTGGTCCAGCTCGGCGAGATCGTTGCTGCTGGAAAGCACGTGCGACCATCCCCGTGCCAAGAGATTTTCACGATCCATGAGCAGCATGGGTGGAGGGTATAGTACAGAGTGGTTAGCGTCCAGCGTGCAGCGTCCAAGGTAACTCCACGCTGGACGCTGTACGCCGCACGCTGATAGTATTCTCCATGCCCCACACGCAGGCTCAACTCGACTCCATCCCCATCCCGGTGCGCGCGGGAGAGCGGATCCTCGCCCGTCAGGGCGCGGCGGAGATCCTTCTAGTCACCAGGGATTCCACCGTGGCCGAGCGGGCGCTCGCCGAGCAGGTGGCTCGCCGGGCTATGCGAGACACGCCGTTTCATACCCCGGCGTTCACGGCGGACGACAAAGAGGACACCCGGGTCTTCATCGCCCGCGAGGCTGGGGCCGCGGTCGGCCTCGCCGTCCTGCGACCGCATCCCCGATGGGGATGGTGGTCCTGGGATGACTACGACGCCGAGCGCCGTCCCTCGACGGGGGTGGCGCCGATGACCTCCTGGACTGTGGAGACCATCTGGACTCACGGCTCCTGCCAGTCGCGCGGGCTCGCGCGGATGCTGGTCCAGGTCGCCAGCGAGCAGGTGGAACAGCCGATCACCTCGTTCGGCTGGCGGCGGCCGTTCACGCCGTCCGGCGAGGCCTTCGTGCGGCACCTCTGCCCAGAGGGGTTCTGGGTGCCGGATTAG
>DASPUE010000132.1:0-4627 GCA_035623055.1 Gemmatimonadales bacterium | reverse complement strand
GAGCGACCTCTACAGCCTGGGGTGCGTGCTGTTCGAGATGCTGGTCGGGGCACCACCGTTCACCGGCAGCACGGTGCAGGCGCTGATCACCAAGCGCTTCACCGAACCGGTGCCGTCGGTTCGGGCGGCGCGCAAGGAAGTGACGGGGGAGCTGGAGCTGGTGGTGAACAAGACCCTCGCCAAGGATCCCGGAGACCGGTTCGCCAACGCCGCGCAGGTGGCGCAGGCGCTGGGCTCGCCCAAAGTGGTCACCCCGCATGCCACGCCACTGGCTACTCCGGCGGTGGCTCCGACCAAGAAGTCGATCGCCGTGCTGCCGTTCACCAATATGAGCAATGATCCGGAGAACGAATATTTCACCGATGGCATGGCCGAAGAGATCATCAATGCCCTGATGAAGGTGCAGGCCATCCGGGTGGCAAGCCGCACCTCGGCGTTCGCCTTCAAGGGGCAGAAGCAGGATATCCGGAAGATCGGCGAGCAGCTCGGCGTGAGCACCGTGCTCGAAGGCAGCGTGCGCAAAGGCGGCCAGAAGCTCAGGATTACGGCCCAGCTCATCAATGTCGCGGACGGTTATCAGCTCTGGTCAGAGCGATACGACCGGGACCTGGAGGATGTGTTCGCGATACAGGACGAGATCGCGGGCAACATCGTGAAGGCGCTCCGGGTCGTGTTGAGCGAAGACGAGAAGCGGGCGATCGAGAAGGCGCCGACCAGCGATGTCCGGGCGTACGACTTCTATCTGCGCGGCCGGCAGTTCCTGCACCAGTTCCGCCGGACCGGGATCCTGTTCGCGCGGCGGATGTTCGAGCGGGCCATCGAGAGCGACCCGGGATACGTGCAGGCCTACGCGGGGGCGGCGGACTGCTGCTCATTCCTCTATATGTACTGGGACGCGAGCAAGGCCAACCTTGAGCAGGCCGACAGCTACAGCCGGCGCGCGCTGGAGCTGGGGCCGGAGATGGCGGAGGCGCATGCCTCCCGCGGCCTGGCCCTTTCGCTCAGCAAGCGTCACGACGAGGCGGAGTCGGAATTCCAGACGGCGATCCGTCTCAACCCCAAGCTGTTCGAGGCGCATTACTTCTATGGAAGAGCGCTGTTCCAGCAGGGGAAGTACCAGGAGGCGGTGGACCAGTACGAGGCCGCCGAACAGATCCGCCCGGAAGACTGTCAGTCCCCACTGCTGGCGGTCCAGGCGCTGCGGAGCCTGGGGCGACTCGAGGAGGCGCATGCGACGCAGGGCCGCGGCGCGCGGCTGGCGGAGCGCTACCTTGATCTCAACCCCGACGATCCCCGGACGCTGACGCTCGGGGCCTCCGCGCTCATGGACCTCGGTGACGGAACCAGAGCCATCGAGTGGGCAACCCGGGCCCGGGATCTCGATCCTGAAGACCCAGCGCTCCTGTACAACGTGGCGTGCGTGTACGCGTTGGGCGGGCAGTCGGAGGAGGCGCTCGACTGCCTGGAGCGGGCGGTCCGCAACGGGTTCGGCCACCGGGAATGGCTGGAGAACGACTCCGACCTGGCCTCCCTCCGCGGCAATCCGCGGCTCGCCGCCATCCTCGAGAGACTCTGAGGGTTCGGGGGCCCGTGCGGATGCACGCCGCCGACCTTCGCCTCGATAGCTTCGGAAGGCAACCATGGCCGAGATTCCCCCCCGCCTGACGGAGACCCTGACCGACCGCTACCGGATCGAGCGGGAGCTCGGTCAGGGCGGCATGGCGACCGTGTATCTCGCCCACGACGTGCGGCACGACCGGAAGGTCGCCCTCAAGGTGCTGCGCCCCGAACTCTCCGCCATCCTCGGCGCGGACCGGTTCCTCGCCGAGATCAAGACCACCGCCAATCTGCAGCATCCGCATATCCTGTCGCTGTTCGATTCGGGCGAGGCCGATGGGCTGGTGTTCTACGTCATGCCCTATGTCGAAGGCGAGAGCCTCCGCGACCGGCTGCTGCGCGAGAAGCAGTTGCCGGTGGACGAGGCGGTCCGGATCGCCAGCGAGGTCGCCGATGCGCTGGAGTATGCGCACCGCCATGGCGTCATCCATCGCGACATCAAGCCCGAGAACATCCTGTTGCACGGTGGCCATGCGCAGGTCGCCGATTTCGGCATCGCGCTGGCGGTGAGCCGCTCGGATGGCGGCACCCGGATGACCGAGACCGGAATGAGCCTGGGCACACCCCACTACATGAGTCCCGAGCAGGCGATGGGGGAACGGGAGATCACCGCCCGGAGCGACGTGTATGCGCTTGGGTGCGTGTTGTACGAGATGTTGGCCGGGGAGCCGCCCTTCACCGGACCCACTGCCCAGGCGATCATCGCGCGGGTGATGACGGAGGAGCCGCGCCGGCTCACGCTGCAACGGAAGACCGTCCCACCGTACGTGGAAGCAGCGGTGAATGGGGCGCTGGCCAAGTTGCCCGCGGATCGCTTCGCGACGGCGCACGAGTTCTCCGAAGCGTTGCATGGGCGGGGAAGCGCGGTTCCGACGGTGGGAACCGCAGCGAGTGCCCTGACGCAGTCGGTCGGATCAGCCGGTTGGCGGGCCCGGCTTCGGGACCCGGCGGTCCTGATTCCCTCGCTCGTGGCTGTGGCCGCAGTCGCGGTCTCGATCGGCCTTTCGCGGAGAACGGGCCCACCCCCCCTGCCCCCCATCCGTTTCATCATGGCGGTGACTGACAGCACCAAGGCGATCGACAACTTCCCCTGGCCAGCCGCCATCTCCCCCGACGGCGGCACCGTGGTGTACTCCGTGGCGCACGGCAATGAGGCGATGTTGTACTCGCTCCGGACCGATCAGCTGCAGGCCCGCCCGATTCCCGGGACCGCGGGTGGCTATCAGCCCTATTTCTCACCAGATGGCGGCTGGCTCGCATTCGAGATGTCGGGCAAGGAACGCAAGGTGCGGCTCGATGGGAGCGCGCCCGTGACCATCGGCACCGCCGGTGGTGCCAACGGGGCCGATTGGCTGGTTGGCAACGAGATCGTGCTCGGGGCGCAGGGCGCCTTCCATGGGCTCTCCCACATGAGCGCCGGTGGCGGCGAACCGGTGGCGCTTACCCAGCCTGACACGCTGAAGGGAGAGCGCGATCACGTCTGGCCGATCGGACTGCCCGATGGCAAGAGCATCGTCTTTACGATCTGGTCCGGCAGCCTGGCGGCATCCCGCCTCGCCATGACCTCGCTCAACGACGGCAGGGTGGTTCCTCTGGGTGTCGCGGGCATTCGCCCCCTGGCGATGCTCGATGGCATGCTCGTGTATGTGCAGGCGGATGGGGCGGTCATGGCCGTGTCACTGAACGTCCGCGGGAAGCGAGTCGACGGCCGGCCGATTCCGGTCCACGATCCCGTCCCCGTGGTGTCGGCCTTCAACGGGAACTCGGGCATCTTCGTCTCCCGCGGTGGCGCGTTGGTAACTGACATCGGTGATACCCGAGGGAGGCTGGCCTGGGCTTCACGGGATGGACATGCGGTGCCGCTGTCTCCCCAAGTGCGCGACTTCGCATCGCCCAAGCTCTCACCAGACGAGCGCCGGGTCGCCGTGGTTGTTTCCGAGGAAGGAAAGCACGACGTCTGGATCTATGACCTGGCGCTCGCGACCTTCTCCCGCCTCACATCCATCGGCACCGTGACGGCTGCCGAATGGAGCCCGGACGGAACCCGGATCTTCTTTACAGCGGGAACCGACCAGGGTCGCTCGACGATCTGGTCCCAGCTTGCCTCTGGGGGAACACCGCCCGAGAAGCTGTTCGAGCACGCCATCCTGACGGCCATGGCGACGATCTCCCCCGATGGCAAATCGCTGCTTGCAAACTGCCTGATTGGGGATGGCTGGGGGATCCTCAGGGTTCCTCTCGACTCGGAGCGCGTGGCACGCCCCTACCTCGTAGCCAAGGGGATCAACGAGCACGCGCCACAGTTCTCTCCCGATGGCAAATGGGTCGCCCTGGTGTCGGACGAATCCGGGCGGGACGAGGTGTACGTCCGCTCCTTCCCCGATCCGACGCTCAAGATCCAGGTTTCGGCTGCCGGCGCGGAGCAACCTGCCTGGTCGCGGGACGGAAGTCGACTCTACTATCAATCCGGGCCCACACTGTTAGGGGCCCGAGTCTCCCTGAAGCCGACCTTCGCGCTGGTGGCGCGTGACACCGTGCTTTCGAACATCAACATTCTGAGCAGCCTGGGCGGATACTTCTCGGACAGCTACCAGGCGACGCGCGAACCCGGGCGGTTCCTGGCGGTAACCCGAGACAGAAACGACTTCCAGCTCGTCGTGTCCCCCAACTGGATTACCGAACTGCGTCGCCGCGTGGCTGAAGGTGGCGGCAAGGAATAGCTGGCGACACGCCCTGGCGGTCTCGATCTTCCCTTCGCCCTGACGGAAACAATCATGCGCTTGCCATGCACCGCTCTCTTGCTCGCCGGACTTCCTCTGATTGCCACCCCCGCCTCCGCAGCTCCACCCGTGGGTCCGGGGCTCCGCTTCGAGGTCACGGTTCCCGCCGCCCTCCGCGCGGAGCCGGTGACCGGCCGAGTCTTCGTCTTCCTCGCGAAAGACTCAACGCCGGAGCCGCGGCTCGCCGCGGGGGGCATGGTGAGCATTCCGTTCTTCGGGGCCGATGTGGA
>DASPUE010000131.1:0-2308 GCA_035623055.1 Gemmatimonadales bacterium | reverse complement strand
CCTGGCTGGGATCGTTCTCGACGGTGATCGCCTGCGGGGTGCGGTCCCACTCGATGCCCGCCTGACGGAGCGCCTGCGCCCACGCGGCGGCCAGCACGGCCTTGGGGTCGCCAGCGACGGTGATCAGCCGACGGATCCCTGCCTTGGCGCCGACCGCGCCGGTGATGAGGTAGCCGCCATCCGCCATCCGCCGAATCCGGAGCGCCGAACGGCGGCCCGCGACGGTGGTGGCGTGTACGTCGACCAGCGCGTCCAGCCCTTCCGGCGAGGTCTCCACCAGCTTGGGCCGGACTCCCGGCTTGTAGCCCGGCTGCACATTGAGCCAGACAACGTTTTCGTGAAGGGTGAGTGTCCCGATGAGCGGGGTGTAGAGACTGCCCCAGTTCGCCGAGCGCCATGCCTGCGGGAACTTCGCCTCTGCCGGCTGGCCGTCGGCGGACACCGCGGTGAGCGGGCCGCGCAGGCGCCGCACCCCCGAGAGGGCCAGCTGGTTTGCGAGGTCCTGCAGTCGCGGGCCCCGGCCGTCCGGGCTCTCCAGCGTCGGATCCCCATTGAGCTCGATCGCCCACTTGCCGATCCACTCGCCGGTAGTCTCGTCAGTGTGGCCGAAGCCGACCACCCGAGTCGAGCGGCGCGCTTCCCCGCCCAGCACGGTCCGGGCGTATCCAGTCGTGAGCAGCTTGACGGTGGAGGCCGGGATCAGCGGCGCGTCCTGGTTGACGCCCCACAGGATCTCGCCCTGTTGGTCCGCGACCACGATGCCCCAGGTTCCCGGGGCCGAGCGCCGAGCAGAACGGTACCAACCGTCCAGCTTCGACTTGAGCTTTGAAGGCAGCTCCTGCGAGTGCGCGACGGTAGGCGTCGCCACCCCGAGCAGGGTGCCAATGGTGAGCGAATACAGACCAGAGGTGATCAGGCGCACAATTAGTGGGTCCTTTTGTCCTCTCAAAATCCTCGGCTTGACGCGCCTCGAACTGTGGTCCGGACCGGGAGGGGAGAATGTAACCCCACGCCGATCCCGCACAAGTCAAATTTCTACAACAACTTGACGAAAAGACGCGTCTGCTGTGATCGACCGGCCAGGTATCGGCAGTGCAAGAGCAGGGCCCAGTGGCCCCTCAAATGACCGGATTGGCGACAGGAAATCCTACTTGAGCACCACCTTCGCGATGGTGGAGAGCTGCATGTTGCTGGTCCCCTCGTAGATCGTGCCGATCTTGGCGTCGCGATAGTACTTCTCTGCAGGGTACTCCTTGGAGTAGCCGTAGCCGCCGAACAGCTCCAGGCATTGCGAGGTGGTCCGATCGGCCACCTGCGAGCTGAACAGCTTGGCCATCGCGGCCTCCCGCTGGAAGGGAAGCCCGCGGTCTTTGAGCCGGGCGGTGTTGTAGACCATCAGGCGGGCCGCCTCGAGGTCGGTGGCCATCTGGGCCAGCTGGAACTGCACTCCCTGGAACTCGGCGATCGCCTTGCCGAACTGCTTTCGCTCCTTGACGTAGCGAGTCGCCGCCTCGAGGGCGCCGGTGGCGACGCCGATCATCTGGGCCCCGATACCGATCCGCCCCTCGTTGAGCGTCTCGATCGCGATCTTGTATCCCTGCCCCACCGGGCCAAGGACGTTGGTCCCCGGGACTCGGCACCCTTCGAGCACTAGCTCCGTGGTGCTCGAGGCGCGGATGCCGAGCTTGCTCTCCCGCTTGCCGACGGAGAAGCCGGGGAACTCCCGCTCCACCAGGAAGGCGGTGATGCCCTTGTAGCCCTTGCTGAAGTCGGTGTTGGCGAAGATCAGGAACAGCCCTGCCTCGCCACCGTTGGTGATCCAGAACTTCCGCCCGGTCAGTTCCCAGTGCGCGCCGCGATCCTCCGCCTTGGTCTCGAGCGCGAAGGCATCGCTGCCGCTGGCCGGTTCCGAGAGGGCGAATGCGCCGAGCAACTCGCTGGTGAGGCGCGGGAAGTAGCGACTCTTCTGCTCGTCGCTGCCCCAGCGGAGGAGAGCGTTGTTGACGAGGGTATTGTGGACGTCCACGTAGATCGCGGCCGAGGCGTCCACTCGGGCCAGCTCCTCGATGGCAAGCGCCGAAAGGAAGATCCCCCCGCCGGCGCCGCCGTACTGCTCGGGCACCTCGATCCCCATCAGCCCGAGCTCGAAGAACTTGGCGATCAGCTCCGGCCGGAAACGGCCCGCCTCGTCCATCTCATGCACGTGGGGCTGGATCTCGCCCTCGGCGAATTCGCGGACGGTGCTCCGGAAGAGTTCCTCCTCCTCCGAGAGCACGGTGAGCGGCTGGGGGGTGGTGGTGGCGGCGTT
>DASPUE010000130.1:0-6210 GCA_035623055.1 Gemmatimonadales bacterium | reverse complement strand
CTTCGCGGCGCGCTCCGAACCCGGATGTACGACGCGACCTATCCTTCATACGCGTAGCGGGTGCCAAACCGCAGTGATCTGATGGCTGGGTCTGCCCCCGCCCCAGGTCTGGCCGCTCGATCTCTCTCCGCTCTGGAGTATCAGATGGCGCGAATGCGCTCCTCGTTCTGCTTTCTGCTGTTCCTTGGGCTCCTGGCCTGTCGTGCGGAGCGCGGTCCGATCCGTATCGGCGTCTCGCTCTCCTTGCGGGAACCCGGCGTGCTGCCGATGAAGCTGGGCGTGGAGCTCGCCGCCCGGGAGATCAACGCCGCCGGGGGAATCGATGGGAGGCCTCTGGAGCTGGTGGAACGGGATGACTTCGCGGAGGAGGACACCTCGGTCAGCATCGCCACGGACTTCTATCAGAGGGATGTGGTGGCGGTCATCGGCGGTGCCTATTCGGGGGTGACGCTGGCCGCCGCTCCAGTGTACAACGGCGGCTCCAATCCTCTGGTCCAGCTCTCACCGTCGGCGTCGTCTCCGCACCTCACCACGGCGGGGGACTTCACCTTCCGGCTCTGCCCGAGCGACCTGGCGTACGGTGCCGCGCTCGCCCAGTTCGCCCGGGATCGGGGACTGGACCGGGCGGCGGTCCTGTACGTGAACGACGAGTACGGCCGCGGATTTCGACTGAGTTTCGCGCGGGAGTTCGTTCGGCTCGGCGGCAGTGTGCTCGAGGTGGATCCGTTCCTGTCCGCCAGTCCGGACGTGGGGACGTATCTGGCCCGGCTCGCTCGGGCGCGTCAGGCCGGGGTGATCGTCCTTGCCGCGAATCAGGAGGAGGGGTTGCCGGTGGTCAGCCAGCTCCGAGCCGCCAACCTCAACCTGCCGATCCTCGCGGCCGACGGAATGGTCGGCGCCGAGCGTACCGCAGCGGATCTCATGGAAGGGATCTACGTCTCCTCGGCCTATCTGGCGGCCGGGACGGGGGCGGCGAACCGACGGTTCGTGGACGCCTATCAGCGGGCCTATCCCGAGGCTGGGCCCCCCGATCAGGGGGCCGCGGCGAGCTACGACGCGGTCCGGCTGCTGGCCCGGGTCATCAAGGAGGTCGGTCCGGACCGGAAGCGGGTACGGGACGCCCTGGGCTCCGTCGGAAACGGCAGTCAGCCGTTCGAGGGGGCGGTGGGTCGGGTGTCATTCGACATCAACGGCGACGTTCCTACGCTGCCGGTCCTGGTGGGGGTAGCGAAGGGAGGGATCCTGGTGCCCGTTAGGTCCTGGCGCTAAGTGCAGGAATTGACTTCGGTTGCCCCTCAGGCTACCTTGCTGGCCTTCAGCGACTACCATGAAGACTGTGGTCGCTCCCAGTTGGTTTGTTCCAGGGGGCTGGCTCTGGCTGGCTTCCTGTTTTTTGTCGGCAGGTACGGGCACCCCGGACTCCGACGTCACTTTCATCAGTACAGCAAGGAGTTGGGCATGCGTACCACCGGCACCGTGAAGTGGTTCAATGACAGCAAGGGGTTCGGCTTCATCACCCCGAGCGACGGCCAGAAGGATTGCTTCGTGCATCATTCGGCCATCGTGGGCAGCGGATTCAAGTCGCTGCGCGAGGGTGAGGAGGTCGAGTTCGACGTGGTTCAGGGTCCCAAGGGCCCGGCCGCCGAGAAGGTCACCCGGGTGCAGAAGTAACCGGCACGATGGAAATCGTCCTGGGTGAAGATGATCGCCTCGATTGGGCGCTGAAGGCCTTCCGGCGCAAGATGGCCAAGGCCGGCATCCTGCGTGAAGTGCGTCGGCGGCGGTATTACCTGAAGCCGAGCGTGGCCAAGGCGGTGAAAGCCGCGGAAGCCAGGCGCCGGCGCCGGAAAGCCAACCGGGAACACCACTAGCGGCACCCCGCTGGACGGGAAAAATGAGGCGGACGGGACCCCCGGGTTCCGTCCGCCTTGCCGTGTTGTTCGTTGGCGTCGACTGGTTATTTTCCCCCGCGCCAGTTCCGCGCCCCTCTGCCCCCACCCTTCACCTGAGGGCTCTCCCCGGTGACCACCCCCGCAGCGTCGAGCGGCCAGCTCGAACCCGTGGACGCGATCTACAGCCGCGATGTGTTCTCCCGCGCGGTCATGCGCCAGCGCCTCCCGAAGGATGTCTTCAAGCGACTGCTCCGGACCATCGATCTGGGTGAGCCGCTCGATCATTCGGTCGCGGACGTTGTCGCCTCCGCGATGAAGGACTGGGCGATCGAGAACGGTGCCAGCCACTACACGCACTGGTTCCAGCCGCTCACGGGCTCCACGGCCGAGAAGCATGACTCCCTGATCTCTCCCGATGGCCAGGGCGGGGTCATCTTCAACTTCAGCGGATCGGACCTGGTCCAGGGCGAGCCCGACGCGTCGAGCTTCCCCTCCGGCGGGTTGCGGGCGACGTTCGAGGCCCGCGGCTACACCGCCTGGGACGTGACCAGTCCGGCCTTCCTGATGCGGGGAATCAACGCGGTCACCCTGGTGATCCCGACGGCGTTCGTGTCCTGGACCGGCGAGGCGCTGGATACCAAGATCCCGCTGCTCCGCTCCATGGAGGCGCTCTCCAAGCAGGCGCTCAGGATCCTCCGGGTGTTCGGTACCGACGCCGGCGTCTCACGGGTGTTCACCACGGTCGGTCCCGAGCAGGAGTACTTCCTGATCGATCGGGAGCTGTACTGGAAGCGCCCCGACCTGGTGGTCTGCCAGCGCACTCTCTTCGGCGCCAAGCCGCCCAAGGGCCAGCAGCTCGAGGACCACTATTTCGGCACCATTCCGGCGCGGGTCCTCGCCTGCATGGCGGAAGTCGAGCGGGAGCTGTGGTCGCTGGGGGTGCCGGTCAAGACCCGGCACAACGAGGTCGCGCCGGCGCAGTACGAGATCGCGCCGATCTTCGAGATGAGCCAGCTCGGCAGCGATCACCAGATGCTCACGATGGAAACCCTCCGGCGGGTGGCCCCACGGTACGGGCTGGCCGCCCTGCTGCACGAGAAGCCGTTCGCCGGGGTGAACGGCTCGGGCAAGCATAACAACTGGTCGATGTCGACCGACGCGGGGCACAATCTGCTCGACCCGCAGGACGATACCCACACCAACCTGCAGTTCCTGGTCTTCCTCTGCGCCGTGATCCGGGCGGTCGACATCCATGCCGACCTGCTGCGCGGCTCGATCGCCTCGGCGGCCAACGACCACCGGCTCGGCGCCAACGAAGCACCCCCGGCGATCATTTCGATCTTCCTGGGCGAGATGCTGCAGGACATTCTCGACCAAGTCGAGAAAGGCCAGTTGCGGCGGACCCTGCGTGGCGGTGTCATCGACCTCGGGGCCCGTACCCTGCCGACCCTGCCGCGCCACTCCGGTGACCGCAATCGCACATCGCCGTTCGCCTTCACCGGCAACAAGTTCGAGTTCCGAGCGGTAGGCTCGAGCCAGTCGATCGCCTGGCCCAATACCGTCCTCAACACCATCGTGGCCGAATCGCTCGACTGGATGGCGACCGCGCTGGAGAGCGCCGCGGGCAAGGAGCCGACGCCGGCGCGGCTGCAGTCGGCGGTGATGGGCCTGCTCAAGAAGGTGGTGAAGGAGCACAAGCGGGTCATCTTCGGCGGCGACGGCTACTCGCAGGAGTGGCACGTGGAGGCGGAGCGCCGGGGGTTGCCCCATCTGCGGGACACGGTGGATTCGCTGGCCTCGCTCAAGGCGAAGAAGAACGTCGACCTGTTCAAGAAGTACGCCGTGCTCAACAAGGCCGAGTTCGACTCGCGCATTCACATCGCGTACGAGAAGTACGTCAAGGAGCTGACGATCGAGGCGGAGACTATGGTCTCTCTGGCCCGGACCCAACTCCTCCCGGCTGCCCTCCGGCACCAGGCTCGGGTGGCGGAGGCGGTGGCCAATACCGAGGCCGCCGGGGTGAAGGCCAAGGACACCTTCACCGCACTGGGAGAGTTCGTGAACCTGGTGTCCCGGTTCCAGGAGGCGATCGCCATCCTGGAGAAGGTGACCGCCCGTCACGACGAGGATCCGGTGCGCCACGCCACCTGGATCCGCGACAAGGTCAAGCCGGCCATGGCCCAGGTCCGGACCTACGGCGATGCCCTGGAGACCCAGGTGGCATCGGATCTGTGGCCGTTGCCGACCTACCGGGAAGTGTTGTTCCTGAAGTAGTCCAGGAGGGAATTGCCGGAAACGTCGGAGGGGCGGACCCGCGGGTTCGCCCCTCCTTCGCTTCCGGCGACCTGCCGACAGAGCAGGGGGCGCTAGGTACCGGCCCCGACCGCGACCGATTGCGGGTCGTGTAGAACCAGCGGGACTGGTCGCGCGCCGCGCGCGGCGTTCCATCGGGGGAGATAGACCCGGAATTCACTCCCCCGGCCAGGCTCGCTCTGCACCGACACGTACCCGCCGCTCTGCTTCACGATTCCATAGACGGTCGCCAGCCCCAGGCCGGTGCCTTCCCCCTTGGGCTTGGTCGTGAAGAACGGCTCGAAGATCCTTCCCAGCGTGTCCGGGTCCATCCCGCAGCCGGTGTCCCGCACCGCCAGCATGATATAGGAGACAGGACGCACGCCCACGTGCAGGCGCGCGGCCTCGGGATCCAGGTCCGCGTTGGCGAGGTCGATGGTGATCGTGCCCGGGCCGGTGATGGCATCGCGCGCGTTCACCACCAGGTTGAGAAGGATCTGTTCGACATGGACCGGATCGGCGACGGCGAGCCCAGTGCCGGCCTGGCCGTGGACGACCAACTCGATGTTCTCGCCGATGAGGCGTCGCAGCATGGCGGCCATCTCGTGGATGATGCCCTCCAGCGCGAGGGGCCTGGGCTGCATCATCTGCCGGCGGCTGAAGGCGAGCAGCTGCCGGGTAAGCCGCGCGGCCCGGTCGCTGGCCTTCCGCACCTCGAGCAGGTCGTCGCGACGGGGGTCGGTCGCCTCCAGCTCATCGAGCACCAGCGAGGTATAGGTGCCGATGACGGTGAGCAGGTTGTTGAAGTCGTGGGCGACCCCACCGGCCAGCCGCCCGACCGCTTCCATTTTCTGGGCCTGATAGAGCTGCTCCTGACTCCGGCGCAGCGCCTCCCGAGCCTCGGTCAATTCGTGAACTCGCCAGATGCTGTGATACATCCCGGCAACCCCGATGAACTCGAGCAGGTTGCGGAGCAGGCCCGCCGGGAGGAGGGCGTGGCGGGCGCCTTCGAGCGCCGCGGGTGCGATGGCGGACCCCGCCAGCTGCGCTGCCAACCACAGCAAGCCGAACTGGAGCGGCGCGAGGAGGAGCCCAACGAGGAGATGCAACGCCACGACCGTCGCCCCGCGCGCTACCTTGCCCGACACCGAGCGGCCCAGCGCGCCGAGGAGGGGCAGCACCGCGAGCCCGAGGGACCAGCGCACCAGCTCCTCGGCCACGCCAAGCCAGAGCGGCAGGGGCGTGAGGTCCCCCGGCGCGGAGAGGAATCGTTCGAGGCCGAAGAACAGGGCGAGCACAACTACGGCGGCCATGCTGATGATGACATGACGGCCCCGGGACGTTGTGCCGGCGGGCAGGGAGGGCATGCGCTAATTGTCGGCGCCCGGTACCATTCCCTTAAGCCAATGTGGGTAGCGGGGTTGGGAGGGTGGTAACCGTGGCCAGCGACTGCTTCCTGTTTCAGCGTTTCTTCACTGGCCCCGGGCCAGATTGGTCCAGGTCGCTTCTTGCTGAGGGCTCCATGCGTACTGTCGCGCTTTCTACCGCTACTCTCGTGACGCTGCTCGGCTGTCAGTCGGCGCCGTCGCTCCCGGTGCCGGTCAGCGGGCAACCGGAAGCGATTCAAACCCTGGTCGGAAGCTGGGAGGGTACCTACGAATCCGATAACGGCATCGGTTCCGGGTCGATCGAATTCGTGCTGCGGGCGGGGAGTGATACGGCGTACGGGGATGTGCTGATGCGCCCGCGAGGATACGAGCAGGCTATGACGGCGGAGGAACGGCCCTCCGGCCAGCTACCGGAGGTGTCGTCTCCCCGGCTGCTGACGATCCGCTTCGTGCAGGCGTCGGCGGGCGAGGTCTCGGGCGAGCTCGATCGCTATCGCGATCCGTTCTGCGGGTGTCTGGTGCGGACCGTGTTCCAGGGACGGGTTGTCGGTGACACGCTCCGGGGCCGGTACCGCTCCTACCACGAGCAGGGAGAGCCCCCGACGGGCGGCACCTGGCAGGTGGCTCGGCAAGCGGCC
>DASPUE010000129.1:0-8140 GCA_035623055.1 Gemmatimonadales bacterium | reverse complement strand
GGTCGGCGGCCAGCCGGTGGTGTTTCGCCGCTGGCGGTTCGCCCCGCCGACTCTCCCGATCGCGCTGGGGCAGCTCGCTGTCTCGGTACTCGAGTGGCTGGCGGCCGCCGGTGTGCTGTATGCGTTGCTCCCCTCTGGAGTTGATATCGGGTTCTTCGGGTTCGCCGGGGTGTTCGTCGTTGCCCAGGGACTGGGGCTCGCGAGCTATGTGCCCGGCGGGTTGGGCGTGTTCGAGGCGACGATGCTGGTGCTGGTTGGCCAGCGGATTCCGGTGGACGCACTCGCCGGCGCGCTCCTTACGTTTCGCGCGTTGTACTACCTCTTTCCGTTGCTGGCGGCCACTGCCCTGCTCACGGGCGCGGAGGTTCGCCGCGGCGGAGGACGCCTCGGGCGCCTCACCAGCGCCATCGCCGGACTGGTCCCGACATTCGCTGCGCCTGTCCTCTCCGTTGGGGTTTTCACTACCGGCACGATCCTGCTCCTGTCCGGCTCGACACCGGCCTCCCGCTGGCGCCTCGCGTTGCTCCGTGGCCTGGTGCCGCTGCCAGTCTTGGAAGCATCCCACTTCGTGGCGAGTCTCGCCGGGGCCGGCCTCGTCGTCCTGGCGTATGGGCTGCACCGGCGGTTGAGCGCCGCGTGGGTCCTCACCATCGTGCTGCTCGCCACCGGCGTCGTCACCTCGCTGCTCAAGGGCCTCGACGTCGAGGAGGCGGCGGTGGCCGCCGTCGCGCTGCTGGCGCTGCTCCCGGCCCGGGACCGCTTCTACCGGCGCAGCTCTCTCCTGGCCGAGCCATGGAGTCCAGGCTGGATCGTGGCCGTGGCTGTGGCGATCGGGACCTCGATCTGGCTGGGCTTCTTCGCCTATCGCCATGTCGAGTACTCCAGTCACCTGTGGTGGCAATTCGAATTCGGTGCCGACGCACCCCGGTTCCTGCGGGCCATGGTCGGCACGGTCACGCTGGCGCTGGTGCTCTCGATCACCCGGCTGATTCGGCCCGCGCGGGCGAAGCCGACGTTGCCGGACGCGCCTCAGCTGGAGCGGGCCGGGGCCATCATCGCTGGCCAGCCGGTCGCGGCGGCCAACCTGGCCCTCCTTGGGGATAAGAGCCTCCTCTTCAACGAGGCCGGCACAGCGTTCCTTATGTACGGCGTACAGGGACGGAGTTGGGTCGCGCTCGGCGATCCGGTCGGCGATGAGGGCGAGGCCGCGGAACTGGTGCTCCGCTACCGGGAGCTGGTCGACCAGGAGGGAGGCTGGCCGGTGTTCTATCAGGTGAGCCGTCATCAGATCCCCATCTACCTCGAACAAGGACTGACCCTCGCCAAGATCGGGGAGGTGGCGCGCGTATCCCTGCCCGCCTTCTCGCTCGAGGGGAGCGCGCGGGCGCGCTTCCGCAACTGGCGCAACGCCTGCGAACGGGCGGGGTGCACGCTGGAGGTCCTGCCAGTGGGGGCGAGCGATCTCCTGCTCGACGACCTGCGCCGGGTTTCCGACGAGTGGCTGAGCGCCAAGGGCACCCGCGAGAAGCGATTTTCGCTTGGAGCGTTCGACCCCGACTACCTCCGACGGTTTCCGGTCGCCGTGGTGCGGCAGCACGGGCGGGTCGTCGCCTTCGCCAGCCTCTTCGTGACCGAGGCGAAGCAGGATATCACCGTGGACCTGATGCGCTACGGGTCCGATGCCCCGCCGAACGTGATGAGCTATCTCTTCGTTCAGCTGATGCTCTGGGCGAAGGACCAGGGATTCCAGTGGTTCGACCTGGGGATGGCCCCGCTCTCCGGCCTGGAGAGCCGAGCCTTCGCCCCGCTCTGGAATCGGATCGGATCGTTCGTGTTCCGGCAGGGCGAAAACCTCTACAACTTCAAGGGGCTCCGCGAGTACAAGAACCGGTTCGACCCCGTCTGGGAGCCCCGCTACCTGGCTTCGCCAGGCGGTCTCGCGATGCCGTTCATCCTGACCGACATCGCCGCGCTGATCGGGGGCGGACTCAAAGGAGTCTTCGCCAAGTGATCGCGGCCCTCCTCCTCTCCCTCGCAGGCATCGGATCCCAGATCACCGACACCCAGACCAGCCTGCGCTTCGGGCGCTTCGGGACGGTCGCCGTCTACCACCCGGCTGCCCCTCCGACGTCGGTCGCGCTGTTCTTTTCCGGGGATGGCGGGTGGAATGAGGGCGTGGTCGACATGGCCCGCGCCCTGGCCGACGACGGCGCCCTCGTGCTGGGAGTAAGTACGCCGCACTATCTCCGCCAGGTGGATGCCAGTCTGGACCGGTGCGCTTATTTCGCCGGCGACGTCGAGTCGCTCAGCCAGTTCGCCCAGAAGGCCTTGGGCCTTCCTCGCTACCAGCCCCCGATCCTGGTCGGCTACTCCTCGGGTGCGGGGCTGGTCTATGCGGCGCTCGCCCAGGCTCCTGATAACACCTTTCAGGGGGCACTGAGCCTCGGGTTCGATGCGCTGCTGCCGACCAAGACTTCCGCCTGCGTGCGCAACGGGCTTACCAGCCGCGCCGGACCGAAGGGCAAGGGTCGCCTGGTCGCACCCGTGGGCCATCTCCCCGCGCCGTGGATCGTGCTGCACGGGGCGCGGGATGTGGTATCGCCGATCGATTCGGTAGCGAACTTCGTGAAGACCGTCTCGGGAGGTGAGCTGATTCCCCTGCCCACCGTGGGTCATGGCTTTTCGAAGCAGGACCAGTGGCTGCCGCAATTCCGGGCGAGCGTGCTCAGGCTCGCCCCCAAGGCGCCGCCCCCGACGGCCGGGGGAGAACTGCCGCTCGGCGATTTGCCGGTCATCGAGCTCCCGCCTCCGCCTGCGCCCGCCGACTATTTCGCGATCGTACTGTCGGGTGACGGGGGCTGGGCCAGCATCGACAAGGCGATTGGCGAGGAGCTGGTCAAAGCTGGGGTCCCCACCGTGGGCTTCAACTCGCTCCAGTACTTCTGGACGAAACGGTCGCCCGAGGAAAGCGCCGCGGACCTGGAACGGATTATTCGGCACTATCAGGCGGCCCTGGGGCGGGAGAAGCTGGTCATCGTGGGCTACTCCCGCGGAGCCGATGTCCTGCCGCTGATGGTGTCACGGCTCCCCACCGCCCTGCTCGCCCAGATCCGCCTCATCGCCTTCATCGGGCTCCAGCCCCAGACGGACCTGGAGTTCCGAATCGGAGACTGGCTCGGCCCTCGCCAGCAAGCGACCTACCGGGTGCTGCCGGAAGTCGAGAAGCTGCAGGGCCACCCGATGCTTTGTATCTACGGCGCCAAGGAAGACGACTCTCTCTGCCCAAACCTGCCCCCCGGGCTGGCCGATCTGGCGAAGCTGCCGGGCGGGCACCACTTCGATGGCGATTACCAGGGTCTGGCCACGCTGATCCTCCATCACGTGCGGTAGCCGGGCCGAGGGATCTCTGAACGGTCCCTCAGGCACACCCAACCCCCATTCCGCCGCCCGCCCCGGGTCGGCTATCTTTGCCCTTCCCGCCGGTAGGAACCGCTTCGAGGAGCGCCGTGTGTCCAAGGATTCGCTGACCGTCACCGACAATCGCACTGGGAAAACCTACGAGCTCCCCATAGGCGAGGGGTGCATCAAGGCCGCCGATCTTCGCCAGATCAAGGTGAGCGAGGACGACTTCGGGATGATGGCTTACGACCCCGCCTATCTCAACACGGCGAGCTGTCGGAGCGCGATCACCTTCATCGATGGCGACAAGGGCATCCTGCGGTATCGCGGGTATCCGATCGAGCAGCTCGCGGAGAAGGCGAGCTTCCTGGAGGTGGCCTACCTGCTGTTCGAGGGGGAGCTGCCCACCAAGGCCCAGCTCGAGCGGTGGGAGAGCGACGTGCGCTCGCACACCTACGTGCACACCAACATCCTCAAGTTCCTCGAAGGCTACCGCTACGATGCCCACCCGATGGGGGTCCTGCTCGGGGCCACGGCCGCACTCTCGACGTTCTATCCGGACGCCAAGCACATCGAGGACCCGGCCTGCCGCTACCTGCAGCGGGTGCGGCTGATGGCGAAGCTGCCCACCATCGCGGCCTTCGCCTTCCGGCACAGCCGCGGCCTGCCGTTCGTGTTCCCGCGCAACGAACTGAACTACATCGGGAACTACGTCAACATGACGTTCGAGATCGGCGGCAAGCACGAGCCGAACCCGGTGCTGCAGCGGGCACTGGAGATTCTGTTGATCCTGCACGCCGATCACGAGCAGAATTGCTCGACCAGCGCGGTGCGAGCCGTCGGGTCGTCCCACGTCGACCCCTTTTCCGCCGTCTCGGCGGGGATCGCAGCCCTCTATGGCCCGCTGCACGGCGGGGCCAACGAGGCTGTGCTGGAGATGCTGGATGAGATCGGCGACAAGAAAAACATCCCCGCGTTCATCAGCGAGGTGAAAGGCGGGAAGGGCCGGCTGATGGGATTCGGTCACCGGGTCTACAAGTCGTACGATCCCCGGGCCAAGCTCATCAAGAAAGTCGCCTACGACGTCTTCGAGCAGACCGGCCTCAACCCGAAGCTGGAGATCGCCCTGGAACTGGAGCGGATCGCGCTGGAAGACGACTACTTCATCAAGCGGAAGCTGTACCCGAACGTGGACTTCTATTCGGGGCTGATCTACCAAGCGATGGGCTACCCGACCGACTACTTCACCGTGCTGTTCGCCATCGGACGGTTGCCCGGGTGGGTGGCGCAGTGGGAGGAGATGCTGCGCGACAAGGACCAGAAGATCGCGCGGCCCCGGCAGATCTACATCGGCTACGACCAGCGGGAATTCGTCCCGATGGCGATGCGCGGCGACAAATAGCGATGATGGCGCCGCGAGCGCCTGACGCGAGGGGAGCAACGGGGCATCGCGGACCAGCCACGGAGCCTGAACTGGACGAGTGGCTCTCCCGCCCGACCCAGGGAGTGATCGAGGTCCTCCGGCAGTTGCCGGGGGACCTTCTGATTCTCGGGGCAGGCGGCAAGATGGGTCCGACGCTTGCCATGATGGCTCGGCGGGCCCTTCCGCCCCAGCAGGAAGTGGTCGCAGCATCCCGGTTCGCCGACCAGGGGGTGCGTAGCCAGCTCGAGTCCGCCGGCATTCGCACCGTACCCGCGGATCTGCTCGATCCGAAGGCGGTGGAACACCTCCCCGAAGCCTCGGGACTGATCTTCATGGCCGGCCAGAAGTTCGGCACCCAGGCGGCGCCTCATGTGACCTGGGCGATGAATGCCATCGTGCCCAGCCTGGTCGCGCGACGCTTCCCGGGCGTCCGCTCCGTCGTCTTCTCGACGGGGAACGTCTATCCGCTTACCCCGGTCGCGTCCGGAGGCCCCACCGAGACCGACCCGGTCGGCCCGGTGGGCGAGTATGCGCAGAGCTGCCTGGCCCGCGAACGGATCTTCGAACACGCCGCGGCGACCCAGAATACGCCGGTGGCCATCGTGCGGCTCAACTACGCCATCGACCTCCGCTACGGCGTTCTGCTCGATACCGCGCTCAGGGTGAGGAACGGAGAGCCGGTGCCGCTTGCGATGGGGCATGTCAATGTGATCTGGCAGGGAGATGCGAATGCCCGGGCGCTGCAGTGCCTCGCCCTGGCGGCGAGTCCGGCGGCAATCGTCAATGTGACCGGCCCGGAGATCGTCAGTATCCGGTGGCTGGCCGAGCGATTCGGAAACCGCTTCGGGAAAACCCCATGCTTTTCGGGGGAAGAAGCCCCGGATGCGCTCCTGAGCAACGCCGACCGCTCCGTCCACCTCTTCGGTCCACCGGAGGTCAGCCTTGACCAGCTCATCGCGTGGACCGCGGACTGGATCGAAGCCGGTGGCCGCCGTCTCGACAAGCCAACCAGGTTCGAGGTCCGCGACGGACGTTTCTGACCGCGGCTCCTTGCCACTCGCTCATGGTGCTCCCCTCGCCTCACACGAATCCGGGAAGTAGCCTTGAGGCCATGCTCCCGCTGCGAAACCATCTACTAGCCGGCCAGGTCATCCCCGCGCATCCGCTGGCACTGACCGCCCAGCGGAAACTGGACGAACGGCACCAGCGTGCCCTCACCCGCTACTACATGGCCGCGGGGGCGGGCGGCATCGCGGTCGGAGTTCACACTACGCAATTCGCCATCCGGGATCCCGCGCACGGCCTCTACGAGCCGGTGCTGGCACTCGCGGCGGAGACCGTCGGCACCGAGCTCGCGGCTCGACCACGGCCATTCGCACGGGTCGCCGGAGTCGTCGGCCGAACCAGCCAGGCGGTCGAGGAAGCTGAACTGGCGAGGCAGCTCGGATACGATGCCGCGCTGCTCTCGCTCGGCGCCTGGGCCGATGACACCGATGATGCCATGATCGCGCATTGCCGCGCGATCGGCGCGATTCTGCCGCTCTTCGGGTTCTACCTCCAGCCCGCGGTGGGAGGACGGCCCCTGAGCTATGGCTTCTGGCGGAGATTCCTCGAAATCCCCGAGGTGGTGGCCATCAAGATCGCGCCGTTCAACCGATATCAGACGTTCGATGTAGTGCGGGCGGCGGCGGATGCGCATCGGGATGACGTCGCGCTCTACACCGGCAACGACGACTGCATCGTCATCGACCTGCTGGTCCGATTTCGTCTGGCGGGCGGCGCGGAGCGGCGCATCGTCGGGGGCTTACTCGGACAGTGGGCCGTCTGGACCCGGAGCGCGGTGGTCATGCTGAGCGCAATCCGGCACCTGCGAGCGGAGGCGCCGATCGATCCGGCATGGCTCCGAACCGCCGTCGCCCTTACCGACGCCAACTCGGCCCTGTTCGACGCTGCACACGGCTTCGCGGGGTGCGTGCCCGGCCTCCACGAAGTGCTGCGGCGACAGGGGCTGATGCAGGGCCGCTGGTGTCTCGACCCCGCCGAGGAGTTGTCCCGCGGTCAGCTGGAGGAGATCGACCGGGTGCTCGCCGCCTATCCCGAACTCGCCGATGACGAGTTCGTGGGGGAGGGTCTGGACCGCTGGCTGACGTAGGCCCCCGTTGACAGCGCGAAATCATAATGATATCATAGCGCTATTAACCAACCTGGGGGTAGGGACGTGATTCGCGAAATCGAACGGAAAGTGGCGTCCGGCGGCGTGATGCTGGTGCTGCTACTGGTGCTGAGCGTGCTGATTGTCCTTGGCTTCCTGTCCGGCATCCGCTCGGAGAACCCGGGACAGGTGATCGTCATGGCGCTCGCCTTCGTGGTGAACCTGGTCCTCTGGACGGGGCTGTTCACGGTGCAGCCCGGCCAGGCGCGGGTGCTGCAGCTGTTCGGGGGCTACGTCGGCACCGTGCGGGATCCGGGACTCCGCTGGGCGAACCCCTTCTATACCAAGCGGGCGATCTCGCTGCGGGTGCGGAATTTCGAGACCGCGAAGCTCAAGGTGAACGACCACAACTCCAATCCGATCGAGATCGGTGCGGTGGTCGTCTGGCAGGTGACCGACACCGCCGAAGCGCTCTTCGAGGTGGACAACTACGAGGAATACGTCCGGGTGCAGAGTGAATCCGCGCTCCGCGGCCTGGCCAACCAGTATCCCTATGATGCCCACGAAGAGGGGCAGAAATCGCTCTCGGTCCACACCCAGGAGGTGGCTGAGCAGCTCAAGATCGAAATCCAGGAGCGGCTGGCCAAGGCCGGAGTGAAGGTGAACGAGGCGCGGGTGAGCCACCTCGCGTACGCCCCGGAAATCGCCGGGGTGATGCTGCGCCGGCAGCAGGCTACCGCGGTCATTGCCGCCCGCTCCAAGATCGTCGACGGCGCGGTCGGGATGGTCGAGCAGGCTCTGGATCAGCTGAGTCGCCGGCAGATCGTGCAACTGGACGAGGAGCGGAAGGCTACTATGGTCGGGAACCTGCTCGTCATCCTCTGCTCCGAGCAGGCGACGCAGCCGGTCGTGAACACCGGCTCGATCTACTGAGCCGCAGTGGCGGAGCGCAAGGCTTTTCTGCTCCGGATCGATCCGGAGCTCTACAACGCCCTGCAGCGCTGGGCAGGGGACGAGCTCCGGTCGCTCAACGGCCAGATCGAGTTCGTCCTGCGCCGGGCCGCCCGGGACGCGGGCCGAATCGATGCCTCGGGCAAGTCACCCCCTGCCCCGTCGAATCGGGGCGGGCGGGGCCAGTGAGAAGCGAGTGGTGGGAAGGGTTGCAT
>DASPUE010000128.1:0-4115 GCA_035623055.1 Gemmatimonadales bacterium | reverse complement strand
GAGCACAACCGGTGCGGAGGTGCTGGTGAGTTACGCGCCGCCGGTGGTGATCCTGCGGGTGTCCGTGATGCCTCTGCCCGCCGGGGCGGCGCGGCAGGGAGAGTTGTGCCGTGCGCTCCTCTCGTACAATGCCAGCGACCTGGTCCATGGGGCCTATGGGCTGGAAGGGGACCGCGTGGTGCTGGTGGATACGCTGGAGCTGGAGAACCTGGACTTCAACGAGTTCGAAGCGAGCTTCGATTCATTGACGCTCGCGCTGGCTACCCACCTCGGCGCGCTGGCGCCGTACCGGGAGTAAAGCGCATGGGGATCTTCGATCGTCTTTCGACGCTGATCCGGTCGAACCTGAACGACCTCATCTCCCGGGCCGAAAACCCCGAGAAGATGCTGAACCAGCTGATCGTCGACATGAAGAGCCAGCTGGCCAAGGCGAAGCAGCAGGTTGCCTCCGCGATCGCGGACGAAAAGAAGCTGCAGGCCGACGCCGAGTCGATGAAGAAGCAGGCGGACGACTGGGAGCGGCGGGCGATGCTCGCGGTTCAGGAAGGCCGGGACGACCTGGCCAAGCAGGCGCTCACGCGCTACAACGAGTCGATGCAGGGCGCCCAGCAGCTCCACGAGACCTGGGTCAAGCACAAGGCCGAGACCGAGACCCTCAAGTCTTCGCTCCGCCAGCTCAACGACAAGATCGAGGAAGCCAAGCGCAAGAAGAACATCCTCATCGCCCGGGCCCGCCGCGCGGAGGCGCAGCAGCGGATCCAGGAGACGATGTCGGGGATGTCCGATAAGTCGGCGTTCGAGTCATTCGAGCGCATGACCGAGCGGATCGAGCAGCAGGAGCGGAAGGCAATCGCCGCCGCTGAGCTGCACAACGAATTCGAGGGAGATACCCTGCTCCAGCAGTTCCAGGCACTGGAATACAAAGGGGCCCCGGACCAGCAGCTGCTTGAGCTCAAGGCCAAGATGGGTCTGCTCGGCGCTGGCGGTGGCGGGCCGGCCAAGCAGCTCGGCAAGGGGGAAACGGTCGAGGCCGAGGTTGTCGACGACGAAGAACCGAAGAAGTGATCGCCGGCGGGCGAGGCGCCGCACGGGGCGGAACCCTTGGGGGTCCGCCCCGTTCTGTTATCTTATCTGACCGATTTCCGGGACCAGCTTCCTTCGCCACCGCTCACCGCTGACCTTATGCACGGCTCCCGCTTCCTGATCCTCGCCGACGGCGAATTCGGACCGCTCACCTCCAAGACCGCCAATTCAGTGATCCGCTACCTGCCGGATCGGGTCGTGGCGGTGGTGGACCGGGTCGCGGCCGGCAAGACGGTGCAGGACGTTCTCGGGTTCGGCGGGGCGATCCCGGTGCTCGGGACGATGGCGGAGGGTCTCGCCCGAAACCCCGATGCGGTGCTCATCGGGATCGCCCCGGTCGGCGGTAAGCTCCCGGAGGAGTGGCGCCGGTGGCTGCTCGCGGCCATCGACCAGGGGTGCCACCTCTGGAGCGGGCTGCACACCTTCCTGTGCGATGACCCCGAGCTGGCCCGCCGCGCCGCCGAGAAGAAGGTCGAGATTCACGACCTGCGGCGGCCCCCGCCGAATCTCCCGGTGGCCTCAGGCAAGGCGAAAGTCGTCGAGCCCTTCGTCATCCTGACGGTGGGCACTGACTGCAATGTCGGCAAGATGACGAGTCAGCTGCAGATCACCAAATCGCTCAACGACCGAGGGTTGCGGACCCGGTTCGTCGCAACGGGCCAGACCGGCATCATGATCGAAGGCTGGGGCATCGCGGTGGACGCGGTCGTGGCCGACTTCATCGCCGGGGCGGCTGAGTGGCTCGTGCTCGAGGGTAGCAAGAACGCGGACATCGTGCTGGTCGAGGGGCAGGGGAGCCTCAACCATCCGGGATATTCCGGAGTCACCTGCGGCCTGCTGCACGGCTCCTGTCCCGACGCCCTGATTCTCTGCCATCAGGCGACCCGCGAGTACATCGGTGACTACCGCAAGGCCGCCTGGCTCAAGATTCCGCCGCTGAGCGACTACGTCAGGTTGTACGAAACTGTCGCGGGCTTCGTCCACCCAACACGGACCATCGCGATTTCCTTGAACACCTACGATCTCTCCGACGCCGATGCCCGCGCCGCGTGCGAGGATGCGACCCGGGAGACCGGACTCCCGTGCACCGATCCGGTGCGCTTCGGCCCAGCCCCATTGGTGGAAGCCGTGGCTCGGGCCCGGGAGGCCTACTTGGCCGCCCGACGCTCCCGGCCAGTCGGGCAGCCGGCGTAGCATCCCCGTGCCTGACTCGGCGGCGCTCGTCATCCGGGGCCTGACCAAGAGCTATCCGGGGCCACCCCCCGTCGACGCCCTGCGGGGCATTGATCTCGAGGTCCGTCCGGGAGAGATCTTCGCCCTGCTCGGCCCCAACGGGGCCGGCAAGACCACCACCGTTGGTGTCTCCACCACCCGGGTCAGTCCCACCAGCGGCACAGTCCGGGTCCAGGGGTTCGATGTCGCGCGCGATCCAGCGGCGGTCAAGCGCCGCATCGGTGTGGTAACCCAGTACAACACCCTCGACCGCGCCTGCACGGTCCGTGAGAATCTCTACTACCATTGCCGGTACTTCGGATTCTCCGGCGCGGAGGCCCGGCGCCGCGCCGATGAGCTGCTGGTTCAGTTCCGGCTCGCCGACCGCGCGGAGGGCATGACGGTCACGCTTTCCGGCGGCCTGGCGCAGCGGGTGCAGGTCGCGCGGGCGATCGCGCACCGGCCGGGCATGCTCTTCCTCGATGAGCCCACCGCCGGCCTCGATCCCCAAAGCCGCCTCGCTCTGTGGGAGCTGGTCGGGGCGTTGCGGGCGGAAGGGATCACCGTGCTGCTCACCACCCATTACATGGAAGAAGCGGATCGCCTGAGCGATCGGGTCGCCATCATCGATCATGGCAAGGTGCTGGTGACCGGTACTCCGGCCGAGCTCAAGCGGGGAATAGGCGCCGAGACCGTCATGGAGATTCACGTCGCGAAGGCGGGGGAGGAACTTCGCGCCGTTCTCGCCGGCCTTCCCTCGGTCCGGGATGTCCAGGTTTTGCCGACGGGGGTCAGGGTGCTCGCGCAGTCTCGGGAGGGCTTGCTGCCCCGGCTGGTCGAGGCGGCGCTGCCGTTTGGACTCCGCGATGTGGCAGTCCATGAGCCGACCCTGGAGACGGTGTTCATCCAGTTGACGGGACGGGAGCTGCGTGACTGATACCTCTCGGGTGAGCTACGCCCTGGTTCTCTGGGGCATGGTGCTGCGGGATCTGCGGGTCCTGCGCCGGAACTTCGCACCCTTCGTGACCCGCACAGTCATGAATCCGCTGCTGTTCGTGTTCGTCTTTACCTACGTCTTCCCTCGCATCGGCCAATCGTTCCAGTCGGGGCCGGTGGGGGTGTCCTACGCGACCATCGTGGTCCCGGGCCTGGTCGCCGTCGGCATGGTATTCACCGGCATCTCCGCGGTGGCGCTCCCGCTTTCAATCGAGCTGGGAGGTACCCGCGAAATCGAGGACCGCGTCCTCGCCCCAGTACCGGTGCCACTGGTCGCGATTGAGAAACTGCTGGTCGGGGCGGTGCAGGGGGTGATCGGCGGCCTGGTAGTGTTCCCCTTGGTATACCTGGTTCCGGCGACGCCGGTGGCCGTTCATGTCGCGAGCTGGCCCCTACTGTTCGCGGTGGTGACTCTGGCCGGCCTGACGGCAGGATCACTCGGGCTGGCCCTGGGGACCATCGTTCGGCCGGCGCAAATCGGCCTGATGTTCGCCGTGGTGGTGGTGCCCATCACCTTTCTCGGCTGCGTTTACTACCCGTGGGCACTCCTCCATCCGATTCCCTGGCTGCAGACGCTGGTCCTGATCAATCCGCTGGTCTATATGAGCGAAGGGCTTCGGGCCGCGCTCACCCCTGATCTCCCCCACATGCACCCGGCGGTATTTCTCGGCGCGCTCACCTTGGCCACGACGATCTTGGGCGCGATCGGGGTCCGGGCCTTTGTCCGGCGCACCCTGAGCTGAGCCTCATGGTGCTGCCGGGCGTGTGGCTGCCAGCGGCGTCGCTCGTCACCAGATACACCCCAGCGAGTCATCGGGAAGGAC
>DASPUE010000127.1:0-5450 GCA_035623055.1 Gemmatimonadales bacterium | reverse complement strand
AACAGGACGGCATAGAGCGGCACCGGCCCAGCTACCTGGTGCTGCGCGTAGTAGCGCGAGCCGATCAGTACATCATTCTTCTCGGTCTCGAAGTTTCCGTAATCCTCCCCATCCACGAACAAGAGATCGACGCCAACCTTGGCCGGCGCGTGCTTGAGTGCATCAGCGACGCCGAGCAACACCGAGGTCCCCGACGCGCCATCGTTGGCTCCGGGGACCGGCGTCCGGGGACCGGTGTAGCGAGGATTATCCGAGACCGGGCGAGTGTCCCAGTGCGCCAGGAACAGAATCCGCTCGGTAGCCTTGAGATTAAAGCGAGCGATGTAGTTGGTGAGCGGCAGGGTATCGCCCTTCCCGGTCACATGCTTCCAGGACTGCACGACCAACGTGTCCGCCCGCTGGCGGAGCAGCGAATCGAGCCAGGCTGCTTCCGCGGCGTGACCCTTGGTGCCGGGGATGCGATAGCCGAAGGCCACCTGCTGCTCCAGATAGCGGAACGCGCCGGCGCCATCGAATTCTCGAGACGGGGTGCTCGGCCGACAGGCGGCGAGGGGGAGGAGCAGGACGACCAGACGGGTAGCGTGACGCATGAGCGAGGTGGTGGCTGGACCAGGGTACGTGGAACGGGGCCGAGGGAAGGTAGTCGGCCGACCCGCCGGCTCCTAGCTCGCCTAGCGGTAGTCCCCGGCGAACAGGGAAATCTGGAAGTTCGCGGAGATAGTGATCTGGCTGAACTTGCTGTCGATCTGCCGGGCCTCGTTCAGCGAGTAGCTGAACTGAAGGCCGCCAGTCATGATCTTGGCCAGGTCGGTGTCGAAGGTGGCTCGATACTCCTGGCGGCGGGTGTCGGAGACGTTGCGGCAGTCGACATCGCCCACGGTCTGCAAGCAGGTTGTACTCTTGGCGATCACCGCGGTCAGCTGCGAGCGGACCAATCGGCGGGTCGCACCGAAGCTCCGGGGCAGCTGGAAGGAGTGGTTGAACGAGGCGGAGAAATCGTTCTGGTCCAGCTCGGTCAGGTTGCCGGCAGTCTCCTGTTTCTGGCCCGTTATCGAGTAGGCAACGGTGAACGCCATGCCATTTCGAAGGGTCGCCGACAGGTCGGGAGTCCACGAGGACGAGGAGGTGGAGGATACCGCCTGCTGCCCGGTGAAGCTGGGGAGGACCGTGGTGCCATTGGTGACGCGGAAGCTGGTCCCGATCCCGATGAGGGCGATGGGAAAATCCTTGAGGGCACGGGTGAAGCGGACGGTTCCCTTGGGCCACTCGCGCTGATTGGTCTCCGAGGTGAGGAAGGCGCCGATGACCTTCTGGAACCGGTCGGTGCGAATGCGGGAGTAGCTCAACGTGAAGGACACGCCTCCGGGCAAGTCGGCGCCGGAGGCGAAGGTGGTGCTGCGGGTCTCGGCAGCCGCGAGGGCAGAGTCCCCTTCCTGCTGCAGGTAGCCGCCGAGGCCCCCGAGGGCCAACTCGTATCCGAGGCTCGGGTCGAAGGTGGTGAGATCGAAGGTCGAGCTCCGTGTCATTCGGTCGCTGATGTCAAACGGCCGGATCCGCCGCAGGGACCGGGCGACGCTGCTCGAGTCGCCGAACAGTCGCGCGAACAGCTTCGGCAGATCCACGCTGGCCCCCAATTCGTTGGACCGGTTGTTGTTGAAGGTCTGCGGCAGCAGGAAGGCCCCCGCGGTGTCACCCTCCGCCCGAACCGGATCGCGGCTGGAGAGCGATCGGGTCAGCACAAAGCTGCTGCCGGTCGAGAAGCGCGGTTTCAGCCAGGAGACCAGCTTGGGCTGCAGCAACAGGCTGGTGCCGATCAACCGGTCCCGCTCGACCCCGACATCGAGGCCGAACAGGCTGCGGCGCGCCAGCGTCGCGAGCTGACCGAGGGTCGTCGAATCGCTGTAGTGCCGGAGGTCCCGGGTGCTGGAGATATCGCCGGAAAGGGTGAGCATGCCGAACGGTTGCCAGGTGAGCCCGGCGCTATTCCGCCAGTCATTGGTGAGGGCCGTGACCGGCCGGATCTGGGCATCCGCGACGGTGAAAACGGGAACCTGATAGGCGGTCAGATCGCTTTCGGAACGGTTGAATCCGGTGGAGAGCCGGACGCTGCTTGGCACCAGGTTGACGAACGGGTGCGCCAGCCCATCGACGGCGTCGCTCTTACGCATGAACCCGGGGATGATCCCGGTGAGGCCGCTCAGATCCAGGGTGAAACCATGGCGGCCCTGCTGCAGCAGATAGTTAGCTTGCAGAGTATGGGCATTACTGGTCGCCTGGGAGAGCTCCGTCGTACTTCGTCCGAAGGCGAAGCTGCCGATCAAACTCAACGGGTCGACGAAGCCCCGCACCAGCCAGGATTTCCCGCGGGTGATGCGATTGACCGAGAAGTTGTAGTTCAGATTCCAGCTTTCCGGTCGTCGCAGATTCCCCAGATCGGTGGCCAACACATCGGTCCCCGCCAAGAGCTGCGGCTCGGTGATCGCGCGGGTATAGCTCACCGAGACCGGGAGGACGATTCCCAGTGACGCCGGCAGAAAGCGGTCGACGCGGGTACTGCTCGACAGCTGCAGGGTGCCGGTGGTCTGGTAGCTCGGATCCTGGCCAATCTGCTGGAAGTACCCGTCCTGTCGCACGTAGCTCATGGAAAGCTCGCCGACGTCCGAGGCCACCAGGTGGGCATCGACAGCCACTGCGGTGCCGATATGGGATACCGGGTCCACCAGCCGAATGTCGTCCACCCACAGCTCGGCATCGGGCGTGGGATCGTTGCGGGCCACCCTGAAGATGCCGGCGGACAGTTCCTGCACCTGGGCCAGGTTGGGCGGGTTGACCGCCGGATCAGAGATGTAGACCAGGTAGGGGCCGTCGCACAGCACGTACGCCACCGACACAGTGTCGCCGCCGCAGGCAACGCGCGCGGCGCTGTCCGGCGCGATTCCCTGCAGGCGACGGGTTTCGATCTGGGCCCGGAGTGCGCGCCAGCGGCTCAGGTCCATGCGCAGCTCGGGATCCCACGTGGTGGTCGACGCGAAGGTGGTGTACTGGTAGAAATTCCGGCTGTCGCTCCCGACCCGGATGTAGGCCTGGAAGTCGTGGTCGTCCCAGCCGGGGCCGCGACCCCGGACCCAGGCGCGCAGCTCATTGTACTTGAGCAGATTCTGGGGGCCGCTCGGGAAGCGGAAGTAGGCCTCCGCCCGCTCCGCCACATCAAGACTGGTGGCCACCAGCCGGAGCGAGCTCTCGTTGATCTGGGTGCCGAATTCGGTCTGGGTGCCGCCCTTGGTGCTGACGCCGGTCACCACGCCGGGCGGCGAGACGTAGCCGAGCTCCACATTCTCGGTGGACACTGTGGAGGAGACGACTTCGCCGGTGACGCCGCTGGTATTGCCCGCCAGACTCGTAATGGGGCGGTCGGAGCGACGGGGCCAGGGCGCGCCGAGAAACCGCACGCGGGCGAGCGCGAAGAAGGCGGACTTTTCCTGCACCGTCTGATCCTGGGCCACGACGGTCACCCGGAGGTGCTTGATCAGGCGAATGTTGGGAGCGCCCAGCGTGAAGTCGGGAGTGCGGAGCGGGATCCGGTACAGGCGCCATTCACCACCGTTGCTCGACTGCACGCCGGTCCGAATGAAGTAGGGATTGGTCCCGGTGCTGAGGTCCACGATCCAACGCAGGGTGTTCTCCGCCTTCCCGGTGGCGTCGAGCTGGTTGTCCCCGTCGAGGTCCTCGGTGTCGAGGCTGCCGTTCCCGTTGCTGCACCGCTCCCGCAGATCTCCCCACTGATAGACGAGGACGGTGTTGCTGAGCTGGCTGCGGCACAGAGGGATTTTGAGTCTGGTCTCCCCGTTGACGACCAGCGAATCGGGCCGGTCCCCCAGAATGCCGTTATCGTCGAGAGCGGCGTTGAAGATTCCGGTCGGCTCGCGTTCGGTGTCCAACCGGCCCAGCCCGACGAACTGGCGACCGGTGAACACCGAATCGATGCCCGACGTCGCGAGGCTCTCCGGAGCCATCGCGATGGCATCTTCACTCACGCTGCCGAGATCGACGACCAGCTTCACTCCGGCGGAATCGGTGGTGCCCGAGGGGTCGTGATAGACCCACAGCTCCATGTACTCGTTGTTGGAGAGGTCCACCCCGCTGGTGCTGAGCGCCGTGACCATGGAGCGCCACCGCGGGTGGTTGGGACGCTTGGGCAGCACCCATCTCGGTCCGCCAAGGGAGTCGGGATGGAGGGCCATGAAGAGCACCGTCTCCAGCTGGTCCTCCTGGCCGGCCACCTGGATCTGGTTGTCGATATCGCGGGCCCGGAGCTGTACCACCTGACCGGTCGTCCGATCCACCACCAGGTTCTGCCATGTCATCTGGACAGCATCGGCGGTGTCGAAGCTCGCGCCGACCACCGTTTCCACACCATCCGCGAAGCTGGGGCGGCTCCCGAACTGCCAGACCGTCTCCCGGAGAGAAATCGGAATCCCCGAGTTCCCCTCGAACTCCTCGAGGTACGCCTGCCCCGAACGGCTCGGATCGGGTCTGGTGAGGGCCACCTCCGCGTTAACGTCGAGGCGGCTCGGCGCCGTGGCGGGGGTCGATGTGAGATGGTTGAGAAAACGGGTGACGGCTTCAGGCTTGAAGCGCAGGTCGGTGCTCACGCCTCCCACCATGTGCGCCTGCGCCTCGAAGCCGAGCTGGGGCCGGTTGAAGGCGCTCTGTTCCACCTGATAGATGCCGATCAGGTTCACGCCGCCGACGTCACCGAGGGCATATCGGCTGGAGAGACCGAAGATCGATGTGGGAGCGACGGCGAATATTCCGCGTTCCTCGAACCGAGCCTGAATGGTGGCGCTGCCGCTCCCGAACAATCCCTGCGGATCGAGGAAGGTGACCTGGCCCAGATCGTAGTTGATGGTATAGTCGGTCCCTTGATTGAGCTTCCGACCGTTGACGTACAGGGCCTCGCTGCCACTCCTGATCTGCAGGGCGCCGAGGTCCAGGGAAGAGCGGTCACCGCTCGAGCTGGCGTTGTAGCGTAACCGGAACAGGAACTTGGCGGCGGGACCCTGGGTGAGCAGCAGGTAATCTGGGGTTCGGTACAGCGAATCGTTCCGTTCCGTGGCCAGCAGGCGAGTCCCGTCTGAGAAGGGCTGCAGAATCGGGAAAATGATGTACGAATCCTTGATGGTGAGCGCCGCATTGGGGTCCCGAGTACGTGGGAAGAGCCGGTCGGTGGCGTTGAACACGCTGGGGTCAGCGCTGGTGGCGAGACCGAACAGAGCCAGGTAGGTGGGCCCCGCCCCCGGGCGCAGCGGGGCCTCGGAGCGATTGAGCGACAGGTTCACCTTGAGCGATGATACGTCGAGGTCGGCGCCGGCGACCCGGTACACCTGGCGCATCTCGTACTGAAAGCCGGCCCGGTTCGAGCCGACATTCGGCTGCACAATCAGCCGGAG
>DASPUE010000126.1:0-3292 GCA_035623055.1 Gemmatimonadales bacterium | reverse complement strand
AGTCCGCGGCCGCGGCGGACAGCTCGGCTACCGCGCGTCGCCCCGCCCCTGTACCGCTGCGGGGGACGGAAGAAGAGTGGCGGCTGGTGATCGAGCGGGTGCGAGCGATCCCCGAGTATCTCGACGTCGCCAAGGCAAATCTCCAGAGTGGCAAGAAGAGCGGCAATCTCCCCGACCACCGGATGATCGAAAAGGACGGCGTGAACGGCGCCAAGGCCAACGCCGACTACTTCCGGAAGACTCTACCGGACACCGCCCGCGGCTTCCTTGGAAACCGGCCGTTCGCGGCGCAGACCCTCGCCGACCTCACCGCCGCCTCAAGACTCGCGGCCGACCAGTGGGAGGCGTTTGCCGGATTCCTGCTTTCCACCTACGACGCCAACGACCTCACCGATCACTTCGCCCTCGGCGAGGCGGAGTACGCCTGGAGGCTTAAGAACTGCCTCCGGGTGGACCGGAACCTCGAAGACCTGTACGCCTACGGCGCCGAGCAGGTGGCCCACTTCGAGAGCCAGCTGTTCGAGGTCGCCGAGGCGGTCGCGCGGGACGCGGGGCTCACGCTCCCCTTCGGGAGCGAGGCCGAGCGCCGGGCCTCGGCGCGGGCCGTGATGCAGAATCTCTCGAAGGATTCACCGAAGAACGATGACGAGCTGTTCCAGTGGTATCGGGAGGCGGGGGAGCGGGCGGTGGAATACGGACGGGAGCAGAAGCTCTTCGAGGTACCGGCCGACTACCGCCTGGAGGTCACCCCGACTCCTCCCGTGCTTCGCAGCACCATCGACGCAGCGTACTACCCCGCCCCGCCCTTCAAGAAGACCGGCGTGGGACGGTTCTATCTCTCTCCCACCGGTAACGATCCGGCCGCGCTCAAGCTGAACAATCGGGCGTCGGTCGCGGACACCGCGGTGCACGAGGGCTTCCCGGGCCACGACTGGCACTACAAGTACATGACCCAGCACGCCACCGAGATCAGCAACATCCGCTGGCTCACGCCGGGCGCCGTGGAGGATTCCTCCGCCATGTGGGAGGACTCGCTGGCAACGGAGGGCTGGGCGCTGTACGCCGAAGAGCTGATGGCGGAGCCGGTGCCGGGAAAGGCCTATGGCTTCTATACCGCGGCCGAGCGGCTCTACGAGCTGCAGGGCCAGCTGCTGCGCGCGGTGCGGGTCCGGGTCGACATCGGGATCCACACCAAGCGGATGGGATTCGACGAGGCAGTGGACTACTTCACCGAGCACGTCTCGTTCTACCCGGGGGCCCGCGCCGCGAGCCCCAAGGATCCCACCGCCCGGGCGATCACCGACGGAGCCGAGCGGGCGCTGTACCGCTACTCCAAATGGCCCACCCAGGCCATCACCTATAACCTCGGCAAGAGCGCGATCCTGGAGCTGCGCGACGCCCTGCGCCAGAAGCAGGGAGCCCAGTTCTCTCCTCGGGCCTTCCACGAGCGGCTGATGCGGATGGGGACGATTCCGGCGGGGTACTACCGGGAGTGGTTCCTGGAAAGTGAGGGGTGACGGGTGAGCGGGAAGCGGTGAGCGGTGAGCGGTAAGCGGGGAGCGTGGAGCGGGGAGCGGGGCTGGGAAACGGGTAACTACGTCCCGATCAGTGCGGCAGAAAGCGACGGAATTGTCCCTCCGGTGTTGTGGCGCGGGGCTCTCGGGGAGGTGTGACCGGGGGCCCCGCGGGCTTCTAAGTGCCTGCAATCCGCCGACATTGCACGATTTCCCGCCACCGGCGGAAGGGGCTAAACCTGCGGCACGGGTGATGCCGATAGCTAGTACAGGAACGGCTCACTGGAGGAGAGTATGCCGGCGGCATGGGAGTCCGGGACGGATGAGGAGCGGTGGAGCGACCGGGAGACCTGGCGCGGCGATCTCCATCCCGAAGATGTGAACTACTGGCGTTCGGAACCCGAGGCGGAATTCGTTTGGAACGGGGAGGAGGAAGAGGTGGGGCAGGAGCCCGAGGCCGAGGCCGACTGGCCGGAGGACCTCGCCGGCCCGGAGTATTGGATGTTCAAGAACCTCGAGGAGTAGAGCCAGAGCCACTGGTCGGGATTGAACCGACGACCGCTCGATTACGAATCGAGTGCTCTACCGCTGAGCTACAGTGGCATCAAAAGGATTGCCCGCACGGTTTCACACGGTGCGGGCTTTCTCATGCCCTGGCGCGGATTCGAACCGCGACGCCTTTCGGCACTACCCCCTCAAGATAGCGTGTCTACCAGTTTCACCACCAGGGCGAGGGCGGGTAACCTAGCGGCTGTGCGCGCACTGGTCAACCCAGTGGGGCACAGCGGGTTAGCATCAACGCATCATCCCCGCATGGCCACTCTGCCAGCAGCGTGCCTCACTGGATATTGAAGGTATTGCTCGTGGCCCCCGATAGGCCGCTCGCAGCCGCGGCAAGCTGATAGCCCGTTCCCGGGGTGTCGATACTCAGCGCGTTGAACGTCGCGACACCGCTACTCGCCGCCGTGGAGCCGTTGGACAGGATGGCCGCCCCGTTGGAAGGATCAGCCGCGAACGACAGCGTGATCGTGTTGGTGGCGGACGTCACGGTGTTTCCAGCGGCGTCCTCGATGGCCACCTGAACCTGGGGCGTGATGGACGCGTGGCGTTGGTGTTGCTGGGCTGCGTCACGAATACCAGTTGAGTGGCGTTCCCCGGAGTCAGGCTGATGCTGTTGGAGGTTGCCCCGGTGAGGCTGCCGGAGGTGAAGTTGACCGTGTAGGACCCCACCGTCCCGGAGATCCCGACGCCGCTGAACACCGCCTGGCCACTGGCGTTGGTCGCGACCGTTGCGCTCCCAACCAGCGACCCACCGCTCGGCGCCACGGTGACGTTTACTCCGCTCTGGGAGACGTTGTTGTTCGCCGCGTCCCGAAGCTGCACCACCGGCTGAGTGCCGAAGGCTAGCCCGCTCTGGGCCGAACTCGACGGCTGGGTGCTGATGAATAGCTTGGTCGCCGCGCCGGCACTGATCGAAATACTGTTGGACGCGATTCCAGTGAGGGAGCCGGAGGTGAAGTTCAGGGTATAGGATCCCACGGTTGCCGTGATCCCCACGCCGCTGAACACCGCTTGCCCGCTGGCGTTGGTGGTAACCGTGCCCGTGCCGACCAGGCTACCGCCACTCGGCGCCGCGGTCACACTGACGCCACTCTGCGAGACGTTGTTGCTGGCGGCGTCCTGGAGCTGGATCACCGGCTGAGTCCCGAACGCTGCTCCGCTCTGTGCCGAGGTCGAAGGCTGGGTGGTAATCACGAGCTTGGTCGCGGACCCGGCAC
>DASPUE010000125.1:0-4022 GCA_035623055.1 Gemmatimonadales bacterium | reverse complement strand
TGACCGGGGATTCTCTCGGATCGCCCTGCCGCTGGCCGCGTTGCTGGTGGGCGCTTCGCAGCTGTCGGCTCAGGACCCGCGCCTCGCCGCGCGACTGCCCCACGGCACCGCCCTCGCGATCCAGGCCCTGATGGACAGCGCGGGGCGACAGGGACTGCCGACCGATCCGCTGGTCCAGAAGGCGCTCGAAGGCCAGAGCAAGGGAGCAGACTCTGCGCAGATCATCGCAGCCGTCCATGGGCTCCTGACGCGACTCGAGACCGGCCGAGCGGAACTTGGCCCCAACGCCTCCGAGGCGGACCTGGTGGCGGCGGCAGCCGCGCTCCGGGCCGGTGCATCCTCCGCTTCACTGCATGCGCTCAGGCTGCTCAGGCCCAATCAGCCGCTCTTCGTCCCGCTCAGCGTACTCGCGGACCTGATGACCGAGGGGATCCCCGCCGATCGCGCCTGGGACTCGGTGCGGGAGATGGCCTCCAGCGGGGCGAGCGACGCGGCGTTTCTCTCTCTGCGGGATAGGATGACGGGAACGTCCGGTGGAGGGACCTCTCCTCGGCTCCCGCCAGTCCCGGAGCGGCCACCGGGGAACCAGCGACCGGACCGGCCGGAGCAGCCGTGAGACGCACCCTTGCCCTGACGCTGGCGTCACTCGCCTTGTCAGGCGGGGCTACCGCGCTTTCGGCCCAGGTCACCGCACAGGTCGACTTTGGGCTGGGTGGGACCACGGCGGTCCGTGGCAGCATGGCGTCGTTGGTCACGATCGCCCCGACCCTTCGCTACCAGACTTCCCGCCTGCGCATTCTCGCCGATGGCGACTACCTGAACAGCGGCGGCCCGGCCACCGAGGCGACCGGCTCGGTGGACGGAGGATACTTCACCCAGCTCGGCGGACCACTCCTGGGGGAGATTACGGGCTCCCTGCGGGCGCGGAGCGGTGTGGTCGGGATCAGCGGGGCGGCAGCCGACGTCGGCGGCCGGCTGCATCTGGTGGCCGGCGCGCGGGGCGGGGCCTGGCTGGGGCTCGCGGCCGGTCGCGACCCGAGCGGCCCGACCTATCGCTGGGAAGCCACCGCTTGGCGGAGGATCGGCCGGGTCGCTCTGCAGCTGCGCGGCTCACAAACCGCAGCGGTCGATCCTCTGGGCCAGACGTCCCGAGGCGCCGATACCCTTCCTGTCACGCCGGACACCTTTCCCAAGCCGCGCCAGGTGCGGGTGATCACTGACGTCGGAGCCTGGCTGCGGTGGAGCGGGCGCGCCCTCGACTTGGCCCTCGCGGCTGGACGGCGCTACAGCGCCGCCGAGGTCGCTTCGACGATCGCGGTGCCGGGGAGCGATCTGTCGCAGAATGCTGCGCCCCGGAGCATCCGGGATGATTGGTGGCAGATCGAGGGAACCTGGTGGCTCTCGGCACGGCTCGGCATCAACACCGCAGTGGGCCGCAGCCCCGCCGACCTGCAATTCCAGACCAACGGCGGCCGCTTCTTCCGGGTGGGGTTGCGGGCCGCGTTCGGCGGGGGAGGAGCCAGCCGGTCATCAGCACAGCCAGGGCCGCCGGCCCGCACCAGCGGAATCCGTGTGACACGGAGCGGAGATGGCGTCGCGCAAATCGAGTTGTCCGTACCGGAGAGGCAAGGCGTCGAGCGAGTGGAACTGATGGGGGACGTCACCGACTGGCGGGCGATCGACATGGAACCCGCCGGCCTGGGACGCTGGCGGCTGCTGCTACGGGTCTCCCCGGGAATGCATTTCCTGAACGTGCGCTACGATGGTGGCCCCTGGCAGCCGCCGCCGGGCACTCAGGTCGTGGCGGATGACTTCGACCGGCACAGCGGAGTCATCGTGATCGAGTGAGGGGGACGGTCTGGTCAGCTCTCCGGGAGCGGGGTGGGCCGGCGGAGCAGCACTAGACGCACCGCGTCCACGACCAGCCGCAGATCATCCATCTTGGAGATGAGGGGAACTCCACGCTGCTCGATCGGGCCGTGGACCCGCGGATCGCGGGCGGCCCCGGTGAGAAAGACGACCCGCTCCGCCAGCTCGGGGTCCGCCTCCCGCAAACAGTCGTAGAACTCAACACCACTCATCTCCGGCATCAGAACGTCACTCACGACCGCGTCGATCCCGCGGCCCTCCGCGACCTGACGGAGTGCCTCGCGCGCCGACGCCGCATCGACGGTGAGGAACCCTGCGTGCTCGAAGAGCGCGCCGAGCGCCTGACGCACCGAGGGTTCATCATCGACCACTAGTATTCTTGGCACAAGTCCTTGCATTACATGTAGTTACGCGGTCGCCACGAGCCCCCAAGGACGGGCCTTTCCGGGCCTGAGATGCATGGGCATCCCTCGCCATCTCCGATTATCGGCGGCGCGCGCAGTTCATTTGACCCCCGGGGACGGGCAAGGGTAGATTGCCGCCCATGTCGGACATCTCGGTGGTCAAGACTAAGGAAGATGCGGCCTCGAAATCGCTGCAGGTCACGGTTCCGGTGGATCGGATCCTGCAGGCCGAGAGCAGCGCCGTCCGCTATTACAGTCAGCGCGCCAGACTCCCTGGCTTCCGTCCCGGAAAGGCCCCGGAAGCGGTGGTACGCCGTCGATTCGGCGACGCGATCCGCCAGACGGTGCTCGAACAGCTGATCCGCGAGAGTTGGGATGAGGCGCTCAAGGCGCAGGACCTGAAGCCGATCGCCGAACCTCACATCCACGATCTCAAGTTCGAGGACGGCAAGCCGCTCGAGTTCGAGTTCCATGTCGAAGTCCGGCCTGACGTCTCACTGAACCGGCTCGGGGGCTTCACAGTACAGCGGCAGGTGAAGCAGGTCACCGACCAGGACGTGGAGGAGAAGCTCCGCGACCTCCAGGAGCGGAAGGCCTCCTGGCTCCCGGTGGAAGGGCAGAAGCCCTCGCCCGGCCAACTGGTCCGCATCGAGGTCGCCCCGTTCGAGGGGGAGACCGTCGGGCCCTCACAGCCGTACAACATCGTGCTGGGCGATGGCCGGGCCCTTCCCGATGTCGAAGAGAAGGTCATGGGGCTGTTGCCGGGGGAGACCGTTGATGCCGAGGTGCGTTTCCCCGAGGACCACCCGGATGAGAGCAAGCGCGGCCAGTCGCGGAAGGTGCGAATCACCCTGCACGAGGTGAAGCGCCAGGAGTTGCCGCCGCTGGACGATGGGTTCGCCCGCGAAGTGGGTGACTTCGAGAGCCTCGACGCGCTGCGTGCCACGATCCGCACCGACCTCGAGTCGGAGGCCGCCGCGTCAGCGGACGCGGACGTGCGGCAGGAGTTACTGCGGCAGATCTACGCAGCCAACGACGTACCGGCGCCGGAGTCGCTGGTCAACCGGCTGATCCGGGGATACATGGAAGCGTACCAGATCCCGGCCGACCAGTTCGGCGCCTTCCAGGGGGAGTTCCGGCCGGTGGCGGAACAACAGGTCCGCCGCGAGCTGGTGCTCGACACAGTGGTGCAGGCGAACGACCTCACCGCCACGGAGGCGGAGCTGGATCAGCGAGTGGCGGCGCTGGCGGCGGGGCGCAACCTCCCCACCGGACAGCTGTACGCGCAGCTCGAGAAGGCCGGCCGGCTCCGCGACCTGGAGCGGTCTCTTACCGAGGAGAAGGCGTTCGCCTGGCTCCTCAAGCAATCCACCGTCGTCGAAGCATGAGCCCCGGAATGGCCACTATCTATCCTCCGTACGTCATCGAACGCTCCAGCCGCGGCGAGCGGTCCTACGACATCTTTTCGCGCCTGCTGATGGACCGGATCGTGTTCCTGGGCGCGCCTATCAACGACGATGTCGCCAATATCGTGATCGCCCAGCTGCTGTTCCTGGAGGCGGACAATCCCGAACGGGACATCTACCTCTATATCAATTCGCCCGGTGGGGTGGTCTCGTCCGGGCTGGCGATCTACGACACCATGCAATACCTGAAGGCGCCGGTGAACACGATCTGCATGGGCATGGCGGCCTCGATGGGTTCGTTCCGCTGGCGGCGGGGCTCAAGGGTAAGCGGAGCGCCCTGCCC
>DASPUE010000124.1:0-10797 GCA_035623055.1 Gemmatimonadales bacterium | reverse complement strand
GCCACCGAGAGCCGCGAAGTGGACCGCGGGAATCCCGACTTCTTTCGCCGCAGCGACCGCCGCGGGCGCGACGGGAATCCGCGCCAGGTCAATTTCCACTGCGACACCCGACGCGGCCGCGAGGTGCCCGGCGTCTCCGCCGAGGCCGTCGCTTACGTCGATCATGGCTCGCGCCCCCGCGGCGGCGAGCGCGCGACCGGCCTCAATGCGGGGCACAGGGTGCGCAAAGGCACGCCGCGCCTCCGGCTCGGGAGTGCTTCCCCGCCGCCAGGTCACGAGCGCGGCGCGCGAGCCGCCGAGCTGTCCCGTCACCCAAACACCGTCCCCCGGCCGCGCCCCTGCACGGGTAATCGGCCGCTCGGCGCGCCCGATCACCGCCACGTCCACCAGCCACTGCGGGCTCGCGCTGAGATCGCCGCCCAACACGACCCCTCCCGCCTCCGCGGCGGCATTCCCGACCCCGGCCATCAGCGCCAGTAGATCTTCCTCAGGTGATCCGCGCGGAACGCCTACACTCGCCAGCACGCCGACCGTCGCCGCCCCTTCCGCCGCGAGATCGGAGAGCGCCGCGGCGGCCGCCCGCCAACCGATTTCTTCCATGGTGAGCCAGTCGCGACGGAAGTGGACTCCCTCCATCGAAAGGTCGACGCTCACCACCACTTTCCCCGGGCCATCAGGGAGAATGGCGCAGTCGCCTCCCGCACCCTCGGCGTGCGGACCGAGTCGTCCGAGGATGTGCCGGATGCGATCGAACTCAGGCCCCGGACCGAGCGCCATCCCGCTCATGGCCCGATGGCGTCGAGCCGGAAGCGAACCAGCCCGTTCAGGGTGGCCACCCAGAGGTAGGTGTCGTCCACGGCGAGGTCGGTGACCTGTCCGGGAAGGTCCCCGGGAGCGGTGAAGGGTCGGAGGATGGGACTGTTGAGGACCGCCGCGCCGATGCCCTGGTCCCCTGCGACGTAGAGCGCCGAGCGGCCGCTGACCACCGTGTGGAGCCGCCCCAGCGCGTTGCCGAGCAGCGGACCGAGGGCGTAGCGCCCGGTTCGCGGATCGCGCCAGAGGAGCCGGTCGGTAAGCAGGGCCACGAGGGTGTCGGCGCGCCAGGCAAGGTCGACCACTTTCGTCTGCATCGCGACGCTCTCCTGCAGCGCCGGCGGCTGCACCAGGTCCGAGTCTCCCGGGATGCTCACGAACAGTCCCAGCCGGGTGCCGACCCAGATCGTGTCGCCGGAGAGCTCGACGGCGTACGCCGGGTCGGTGAACCGCGGTGCGACCTGCCGAAATCCGCCGGAGTCCGAGAAGCTCGCCAGGCCATGCGCAGTCGCGACGACGATCCGGCCGCGGCGTTGCGCGATATCGAGGATCAGCTGGTCGGGAAGCCCCCGGCCGGCGTCATAGCGCACGTAGTCGTTGCTCTGAGGTGTAATTCTGACGACACCGGCGTCGGTTGCGAGCCAGAGGTCGGAGTCCCTCCCCAAGACTCTCCGGGCCTGGACGAACGGGAGTCCGGTCGCCCGAGGGCCCTGAAACCACTGAAAGTTTCCGAAGTCCGCCGCCACATAGCTGAGAGCGGGATCGCTGCTGGCGGTCCGCTCGGTGACGACCCAGACCCCGGCGGGGCCGGCGTAGACCGCATCCACCGCACCGCTAGGAAGGCCGAAGAGAATCGGCTGCGGGATCGGTGCGCCATCGGGGACGTACAGCAATCCGGCACCAGAGGTGCCAAGGTACCATCCCATCCCGGTGAACCCTTGCGACCGAGCCGCCGCGGTGTAGCGGACGGTGTGGAGCCGGAAGTTGGGAATGAGGGCCGCACTGTTGGCCTGGATCGCTGGGTTCGACCGCACCGCATCAGCGACCGTCGCGGCATGCGTCGGACGGGCGGGCGCTCGGCCAGGCAGGGCCAAGCCCCCCCGTTGCGCGATGTACCAGCCGGCCGTCGTCCGAAGAAAGAGTCCTCCACCAGGTGCACTCTGGTCGAGCGCGGCCTCCTGCACAGCCCCGGGAACGGTGCCTTGCTCCCACAGCCTGATCCCGGGGTCGAAGCGGAGCCAGCCGGCGCGACGGACCAGCCACACTCCGCCATCCAGCGGGTCGGCAAAGGCGAGGGCGACGTCCTGCAGGGCAGTCGGATCAGGAGACTGCCAGGGGCCGCGCCACCGATGTGTCGTGGGATCCAGCTCGGCCAGCGAGGAGGGCGTCGCCGCGTACACCCGATCGCGAGACACCGCCACCGCCGTGACGCGGGTGAAGTCGCCGAGGATCGCTCGGTCGTCGGGTGACCAATCGCGGGTCTGCGACGAGAGCAGTGCAGTGGGAACACCGACCAGCGCGGCCACCACCCCGAGTGTCGGAAGCCAGCCGGCTACTGTTCGACCGCCTACCATCGCTGCGGCGCCTCGAGCTCCAGCAGGATCGGTGGCCGGGCGACGGGTCTCACCTGACGCAGCGCTTCCCACACGCGCCACAGGTCAGGAAGGGCCGCGACGACGTCCATCGGCCGCATGCCGCGCGCGGTCACCCGGCGTGCCGCCAAGTCTGCCGCGCGACCGAGCGCCTCGGCACCTGCCGCAGCCGCCACGCCGGGATGCTGCAGCTGGACCAGCAGCGTCCCGACGAGACCGCTCAGGATGTCGCCGCTCCCGCCCGTGGCGAGGCCCGGATTGCCTGCCGCCACGGTCAACGGCGGGCCGACCGAGCTCGCGACGACCGTGGGGACGCCCTTGAGGAGCACCGTGCAGCCGACCGCCGCGGAAGCGGCGGCGGCCGCGGACCAGGGATCGCACTCCGCGCCGTCGGCCTGGGCCGGGAAGAGCCGCCGGAACTCTCCCGGATGGGGCGTGAGCACCACCATCCGTCCGGCGCTCAGGGTCTTGAGCCGCGCAGGATCCCCGGCGAAGGCGTTGAGGGCATCGGCATCGAGTACCACGCTCGGTGCATGCCGCATCACATCGCTGACGAAGTCGAGACGCGACTCACCGCGCCCCAGTCCGGGACCGATCACCACCGCATCGCTGCCTTCTAGGAGCCGCACCAACGCGGGCGCGAGCGGTGTTGCGAACTCGTGCCTGAGCGTCTGTACGTCCGGCTCGGCGGCGGCCAGCAGATCGATCGTCGCAGGGGGCGCCACCGCATGCACTAGGCCGGCACCGGCGGCAAAGGCGGCGCGACAGGAGAGCCTGAGCGCGCCACTCATCCCAGCGTCCCCTCCCACCACCACGATGTGACCGCGGGTCCCCTTGTGGTCGCGAGCGCCAAAGCGATCCTGGAGGCGCGCCAATTCCGCCTCCATCATAAATGAAGGCCATGCGGGATCGGGGGGCGGGTGCCCGATGTCGACGACGACCACGTCGCCGCATTCGTCCCGGGCAAGCAGGTGCCCTCTCCGGAAGCCGCCGAAGGTGAGCGACAGCGCCGCCTGCACGGCGGCGCCGTGAGTGGTCCCGGTGCCGAGATCCACGCCGGTCGGACCATCCACCGCGACCAGCGGCACCGCCAAGTCGTTGAGGCGCTCGACCAGCGCGAGCACGGGGCCTCGTAGCACCCCCTTGGCCCCAGTGCCGAGCAGGGCGTCGACGCCCAGCGCCACCGTCGGCCAGGGGCCGTCCGGTTGCACCACGCGCACTCCTTCCGCCCTGGCGACCGTAGCCATCTGGCTGTTAAGGAGGGATCCATCACTGCTCGCGGGCGCAACGAACACCGGCACATCCAGCCGATGCAGGGCCCGCGCTACGACCCATCCATCACCGCCGTTATTGCCCGGCCCAACCGCGACCAGGACTCCGCCAGCCACCCGGTCCGGATAGCGGGTCGCAAGCACCTGGGCCACCGCGCGACCGGCGGCGTCCATCAGCGTCGCCAGCGAGATCCCGGACGCTTCGGCGCGACGGTCCCACTCAGCGGATTGTTCGGGGGTAAGGACGGGGAGGTGCATTGGAGGTGGGGTGCCGAGGGGCCGGGGGATCGGCTGGCATTGGGCTATCGGCTATCGGCTATCAGCCCTTCTCCCTACGCCCGCCTACTCTCCGCCAGAAAGCGACGCCACGCCTTCCCAGGGGTACGGTTCGCCGAAGGCGCTCTCAAAGCGGTAGACCTCGGCGAAATCCTCTTCGCGATCGGTGGGCTGGGTGGAGAGGAGACCGGCGCGAACCAGCATGAACACCAGCCGGCCGAAATCCTCGGTGCGCTGAATGCCCCAGTAGCGGAGGACCTCGGGAGCGAGCAGGCCGAATTGGCGTACCGCGAAGTCGCGGCAGGCCCAGCTCAACTCGACGCCGGTCACGTGGCGCCGCACCTCGAGTCGGGACTGCAGAAACTCGATCGCCGCGAGAACGAAGAGGAAGGCCCGTTCATCGTAGCGATCGTCCTGGGCGCGCAGGCGGGCCAGTACGTCGGTCGAAAACTGAAGGTCAGGCATGAAGTGGCAGCGGAGTCCGAGTCATCTCCTAGCGAAGCTAGGACCCGGACCCCGCCGAATCAAGCGCGTTGCCGATACAGCGGGAAGGCGCGTGCAAGTTCCTGCACCTCCCCCTTGACACGCGCGATCGTGGCCTCATCGCGCTTCGTCAAGACCTCGTCGATCAGACGGGCGATCAGTCGGAATTCGGCTTTGCCCATGCCGCGGGTGGTCAGGGCCGGCGTGCCCAGCCGGATGCCGCTGGTCACGAACGGCGACTGGGGATCGTCGGGGACGGTGTTCTTGTTGACGGTGATATCGGCCCGGCCGAGCAGCGCCTCGGCCTCTTTGCCGGTGAGTCCCTTGGGCCGCAGGTCTACCAGCATCAGATGGGTATCGGTCCCGCCCGAGACGATCGCGAACCCGAACCCGATCAGGCTTTCGGCCAGGGTCTTGGCGTTCTCGACGACTTGCTTGCTGTAGCGCTTGAAATCCGGGGTGAGTGCCTCGCCGAAGGCTACCGCCTTGGAGGCGATCACGTGCTCCAGCGGCCCGCCTTGGGTGCCCGGGAAGACCGACTTGTTGACCGGCTGCGCCAGCTCCTGAATGCAGAGGATGATCCCGGCCCGCGGGCCCCGGAGCGTCTTGTGAGTGGTGCTGGTGACAATCTGCGCATGGGGGACCGGGGAGGGATGCACCCCGCCCGCCACCAGTCCGGCGAAATGCGCCATGTCGACCAGCAGGGTGGCTCCGACCTCGTCCGCGATAGAGCGGAAGGCTGCAAAGTCGATGATGCGCGCGTAGGCGCTGCCCCCGGCAATGAGGATCCGGGGCCGCTCCTTCCTGGCCATGTCCCGGACCTGATCGTAGTCGATGCGGCCGGTCCGGGGATCCACGCCGTACTGGACCGCCCGCCAGATGACGCCGCTGTGGTTCACCGCCGCGCCGTGGGAGAGGTGGCCGCCGTGCGGGAGCGCCAGTCCCATGATGGTTTCGCCGGGCTTCGCCACGGCCATGAACGCGGCGAAGTTGGCCTGGGCGCCCGAATGCGGCTGCACGTTGGCGTGATCGGCGCCGAACAGCGCCTTGGCGCGGTCGATGGCCAACTGCTCCACCTGGTCCACCACCTCGCACCCGCCGTAGTAGCGCTTCCCCGGATAGCCTTCGGCGTACTTGTTGGTGAGCGGAGTGCCCATCGCATCGATGACGGCCCGGCTGGCGAAGTTCTCGCTGGCGATCAGTTCCAGCCCATGCTGCTGTCGGTGCAGCTCGGCGTCGATGAGCCGGGCAACGGTGGGGTCGGCGGTGCGAAGCGATGCGTTGTGGTCGAGCGACATGCGGTCTCCCCTAGGGTTCAATCTTCTCGACCCGGCGCTCGTGGCGGCCCCCTTCGAAGGGCTGGGTCAGCCACGTCCGCAAGATCGTCAGCCCCTCCTGCTCGGTGACGAACCGGGCGGGCAGGACCAGGATATTCGAATCGTTATGCGCCCGCGACAGCCGGGCGATTTCCGGGGTCCAGGCCACCGCCGCCCGGACCCCGTGATGGCGATTGGCGGCATAGGCCATCCCCAGCCCGGTGCCGCAGAGCAACACGCCCCGCCGGGCCTCCCCCTGCTCGACCTGGGAAGCAACCGGATGGGCGTAGTCCGGATAGTCCGTGGATTCAGCCGAGAAGGTGCCGAGATCCAGGGGCTCGTAGCCGAGGGCCTTGAGTTCCTGCTTGAGCCGTTCCTTGAGGGCGAACCCCGCGTGATCGGCGCCGATCGGAATCACTTCGGCCATAAGTATAAATCAATGATGGGGATGAGAGAATATCCAGTCCTAAGTCCTAGTAGCGAGTAGCGAGTAGCGAGTGGCGAGTGGCGAGTGTGAGTGGCGAGTCGTACTCGGCTCGGTTCAGGTCGCCTCGCGGCTGAAGCCGCGGCTCGGCTGTTGTCAGTAAACTGACCCCCGCCACCCCACCCTGCACGTACCAGATACTAGGTACTAGGTACTCGCTACTCACTACACGCTACTAGCCCTAAACCCGTATCCCCGCAATCGTCCCTACCGATCGAATCCGGGCCTCTGCCACATGGTCCGCGGCCCGGAAGGTGGGGATGTTCTGGCTCCGCGCGGTCGCGAAGATGCTGAGCAGGGTATCGTAGATCTGAGCCGCCTTCCGCTTGGCGCGGTCGTGATCCCACCCCATCAGCTCGCCATAGACGTTGATCACGCCCCCGCCGTTGATCACGTAGTCGGGGGCGTACAGGAGACCCCGGCGCTCGACCTCTTCCCCATGGCGCTCTTCCTCGAGCTGATTGTTGGCACCCCCGGCGATGACTTCGACCTTGAGGCGACGCAGAGTCTCGTCGTTGACCGTGGCGCCCAGGGCGTTGGGCGAATAGATGTCGGCCGGCACATCGTAGATCGCCTCCGGCTGCACCGCTTCGGCGCCGGTCTCCTGCACCACCAGCTTCACCCGCTCAGGGTCGATGTCGGTGACGACCAGCCGGGCGCCCTCGTCCTTCAGGTGACCAGCGAGCGCCCGGGCCACGTTGCCGCACCCCTGCACCAGGATCTTCTTGCCCTTCAAGCTGTCGGAACCCCACCGGACCTTGGCAGCCGCCTTCATCCCGACGTAGACGCCGTAGGCGGTGACCGGGGAGGGATCGCCGGAACGGCCGTGGAGCCCCGCCACGCTCTGGGTCTCCATACGCACGTATTCCATGTCCGCCGGGCTGGTTCCCACGTCTTCGGCGGTGATATAGCGGCCTTTCAGCGACTCGACGAAGCGCCCATGGGCGCGGAACAGCGCCTCCCGGTCGGTGCGCTTGTTGTCCCCGATGATCACCGACTTGCCCCCGCCGAGGTTGAGTCCGGCCACGGCGGACTTGTAGCTCATACCGCGCGCCAGGCGCAGGGCATCGGTGATCGCTTCGTCGGTGGAGGCATAGTGCCAGAACCGTGTGCCCCCAAGCGCCGGGCCGAGCGTGGTGTCGTGGATGCAGATGATGCCGAAGTAGCCGCAAGATGGCTCGTGACAGATCACGAGCTGCTCGTGGGCGTAGACCGACATCGACTTGAATACGTCCATAGACACTGACCTCTCACTACATAGTTCGTACTCGCTACTCGCTACTCGCTACTCAGTACTAGGTACCGAGTAGCGAGTAGCGAGTGCCTAGTAGTTGTAGAACCCCTTCCTCGTCTTCCGCCCCAACTGCCCCGCCGCAACCATCCGGCGGAGCAACGGGCAGGGGCGGTATTTGTCGTCGCCCAGTCCGCGATGGAGCACCTCGAGAATCGCGAGGCAGGTGTCGAGACCGATCAGGTCGGCCAGCGCCAGCGGCCCCATGGGATGCGCCATGCCGAGCTTCATCACAGTATCGATGGCGTCGGGGGTAGCGACTCCCTCCATGACACAGAAGATCGCCTCGTTGATCATCGGCATCAGCACCCGGTTCGAGACGAATCCCGGGTAGTCGTTCACTTCGACCGGCGTCTTCCCGAGCGCGGTCGCCAGCTCCATGACCGCCCGGGTCGTGGCGTCGCTGGTCGCCTGGCCCCGGATCACTTCCACCAGGGCCATGACCGGCACCGGGTTCATGAAGTGCATGCCGATGACCTGGTCCGCTCTCCGGGTGTGCGCCGCGATCTCGGTGATGGAGATGGAGCTGGTGTTGGTGGCGAGGATGGCGTCCGGAGGAAGCGCCCGGTCCAGCTGCTCGAACAGCTGGAACTTGAGCCCGGGGTTCTCGCTCGCCGCCTCGACCGCGAACGCCGTTCCTTTCACATCGTCGATCGTGGTCGCGACTCCGATCCGTTCCACCGCCTGATCGGCCGCTTCCTGTCCGATCAGCGATTTCTTGACCAGCCGACCGAGGCTGGTGCGAATGGTGGAGATGCCCTGCTCGAGCGCGTGAGCCGAGACATCCACCATCGTCACCTGGTGGCCCGCGGTCGCAAAGACCTGCGCGATCCCGTTCCCCATGGTTCCCGCGCCGATGACAGCGACCTTCACGCCAGCTCCTTTCCGCGCCAGCGCCACGCGGCAATAGTCGCGAGGGTGATGGCGACCGTGGCGAGCAACCCTCCCTCGGGGCCGAACCGCCCCCCGGTGAGCCACACCGGGCCGCCGGGGGAGTAGTCGATGAGCGGAATCCGGAACGGCAGTCCGCTGACCGGCGCATCCAGCGCGGCCAGCGTGATGTTCCAGCCAAGGTGGGCGCCCCACGCCGCCCAGAGACCACCCGGCGTGTAGAAGACGACGCCGAGGAGAGCTCCGGCAAGCGCGATGTTCAGGAGACCGAGGGCGGTGCCGTTGGGATTCCCCAGATGAGCGAAGGCGAATGCCACCGACAGCACCAGGATGGCGGCCCAACGCCCGATGGCACGAGCCAGTGCGACCTGGGCGACCCCCCGAAACATGATCTCCTCGAGCAGGGCGGCGGGGGCCAGCAGAAGTGCGGTGCGGGTGACCTGCGCCAGGTAGCTGCCGATTCCGCCGCCGTCCCGCAAAAAGCTCGCTCCGCCGAGCACCACTGAGAGCCCGAGCGCGAGCACCGCCGGCGAGACGCCGAGGGCGAAGCCGAACCCGAAGCCCCGCCCTGCTCCGATGTCCACTTTCCAGCGGAGATCTTCTGGCGTGAGGCGGAGCGCCTTGAAGCCGATCGCCCAGGTGAGGAACCCGTAGGCAAGCAGGCCGGCGATGGTCTGGATGAGAAGGTTGCGGGGGACGCTCGGCTCACCGGCGGCAGCTCCGGTCAGCCGCAGGCCGACCATGGCAAGCACCACCATCAAGGCGAACCCGGTCGCGAGGTACAGCAGAGCCCATCCCACCGCCTTGAGCGGTGACGGGCGTCCGGCCACTCCCGGTGCGGTCACGCCCGCAGGCGAAGGGCGTGGTGGCCGCGCCAGAGAATGACCGTGGCGAGCACCACCTTGAGGAGGTCCTGCACCACGAAGGGAACGATGCCCACAGCCACCGCCTTGAGGGCGCTGCCGGTCAGGATCGCGAGCTGCGCCCAGCCACCCAGGTAGATCAGCCCCATGCCGGTCAGCGAGGCCAGGAAGCAACGGGTGAAGCGCCCGCGCTCTGCCATCCGGCCGACCAGGGCCGCGGCGACGGGGAACGCGAGCAGGTAGCCGCCGGTCGGCCCGAAGAGACGGGCCATGCCGGCCGGGCCGATGGGGGCGAACACCGGCACGCCGAACGCCCCGAGGGTCAGATACAGGACCAGAGCGCCCGCGCCAACCGCGGAGCCGAAGAGACCACCGACGAGGAGCACCGCGAGGCCCTGGAGCGTGAACGGTACCGGCGAGAACGGCAGCTTGACCGCCACCTGCGCCGCCAGCGCCACGATCGCCGCCGCGGCAACCAGGGTGAGCGGCCAGGCAAGTGGGAGGCGCACCCGCTTCGGGACCTGGACTCGGCCCACGCCAGAGGAGCGCCGGCCGGGCATGAGGATGGTCCGGGAGTCCCGGGGGCCGATCGGGTTGGTCATCTGGTCAGATCCTTTCGACCGAGAGCGCGACGGCGTTCCCGCCGCCGAGGCAGAGCGTGGCGAGGCCAACCGATTTCCGGCGGTCCTCGAGAGCGTACAGGAGCGTCGTCAGCACCCGGGCCCCACTCGCGCCGATCGGGTGTCCCAGGGCCACCGCACCTCCGTGGACGTTCACCCGGCCCCAATCCCACCCCAGCGCGCGGCCATCGGCCAGCGCCTGGACCGCGAACGCCTCGTTGGCTTCGATCAAATCGTAATCACTGATCCGGCTCCCCGCCTTTTTCATCAAGTTCTGTACCGCGAAGATCGGTGCGAAGAACAGGTCCTTTGGCTCGCCGCCCCCCGTGGCGTACTGAGTCACCTTGGCCTTGGGCTTGAGGCCATGGGCCTTGGCGAATGCGAGCGAGGTGACCACCAAGGCGCTGGCGCCGTCATTGAGACCCGGAGCATTGCCGGCCGTTACCGTGCCATCCTTCCGGAACGCTGGTTTGAGCTTCGCCAGCGATTCGAGGCTGGTGTCCTTCCGGGGCGATTCATCGGCGGCGACGACGGTCGCGCCGCCTTTCCCCGGAATCTCAACCGGCACGATCTCCGCCTTGAACTTTCCGGCCTCCGCGGCCGCCACCGCTTTGCGATGGCTATCGAGCGCGAACTGGTCCTGGTCGGCCCGGGTGATGCCGGCCTTGTCCGCGGTGTATTCCGCGTACTCGCCCATGTGGTTCTGGCCGAACGAATCCCACAGCCCGTCGTGGATCATCCCGTCGACGACTGTCTGGTTCCCGGCCTTGATCCCGGTGCGGTACCCGTAGAGATAGTGCGGTGCCGAAGACATCGACTCCTGACCACCGGCGACCACGACCTGCGCGTCGCCGGCCCGGATGCTCTGTGCCGCCAGCATGACCGCCTTGAGTCCGG
>DASPUE010000123.1:0-3160 GCA_035623055.1 Gemmatimonadales bacterium | reverse complement strand
CCTCCTCGGGGAAAGTCACCGGCCACCGGCTCAACCCCGGTGGTGACCGCCAGGCCAACCACGCCCTATACCGGATCGTGATCAGCCCGATGAGCTCCCACCCGGCCACCCGCCTACGTCGACCGGCCTGACCCCATAATCGGCTGCCGCGCCCGATGCTGGCCTGCGAACGATTCGCCGACCGCCGGTACCTGCCCGCCCTCTGCCCGCGCTTCCCTCACAGAGCATGACACTACGCCCGGACCGTTCCGGGAACGTTACCGCTCAGCACGAAAGGGCGAGAGCCTTTGCTGGGCTCAGGTCTGGACTTATCGGAGGTCTTTCGCGTCTGCTGCTAGGAGCGGGAAGAAGTGGCCGGCGATACCCCTGAGGGTGCCGACTATGAGCCTGGGTGTTAGCTCCGCTCCCGGATCGTTAAGTTCGGCCGGAAGCTTGACCTCCATCTGCCTGGCCCGGGCGATGATGGCGGGCCCGATGCCTTTGCCCAGGGTGCTCAGGCCCTTGCCCACCACCTCGGGGTCCATCGTCCAGGCGGGCACGGGAAGCGCCTTTATGGCCGCCCAGGTATCCGGGTCACGGGGCGTGGCGAGGGAGAAGACGTGATCGAACGTGCGAGCCGAGGCGTCCCGCTGGGTGAACGCCTCACCCAGTCCCCACCTCTTCCGCAACGTGGCGATCAGGGAGGTGTGGCGGTACTCCTCGTTGTACACCGACCCCGGTTCGACCCACGGCGACACCATGACGGCGGGCACCCGGTACCCGGAGCGGTCGAACCTGAAGCCGCATTCGCCCGGCGGAGCTGCCGGGTCCGGCGGCGGGACCGGCCCTGGCGGGACGTGATCGTAGGTGCCACCAGGCTCGTCCCACCCGATCAGCAAGGCGGTATTCCACACGTTCGCGCCTGTCTGCGAGGTGGCGGACCGGTAGGCGCCGTACACCCGCGCCAAAAAGGCCTCACCCGACAGCATCGAGGACGGACTGTCGACCTCGATGTCCACCTTGTCAGAAAACGAACGGCCCATCGCGGGGTGGTAGTCACCGTGGCCCGCCATCATGTTCGGCTCGATCAGCGAGAATTCCGGCAAGGTGCCCGCCACGGCGTCCTTTTCGAACTCGGCGAACGGCACGAAGTGGGTGGCCAGCCGGTCCTTCAGTCGGGGAAAGTGGATCACCCCGGTGAACGAGAGCGGCATCGGCTCCATGACGTAGACCTTCCAGGTCTTGCCGTGGGCCTCTAGCCGCTCGAAGATCGTCTCGGCGTCGTTCTTCTCCAGCCACTTCCTGATCGGGCTGTTCACGACCAATCCCGACGAGGTGGCCGCCGTCCAGAACGACCGGTTCATGAACGTCTGCGAAGGCACCTCGCAGAACCAGTGATCAAACACCCCGAAGTCCCGGGCGATCCCGCTGAGCACCGGCAGCTGTTCGGGGGTGCACCCGGTCATGATGTGCGCGTACTCGTCGTAGGTGGGCTGGCGGCCGGTCTCGCCGGCGAAGGTGGAGATGTAGTCGGTCACGAACCCGTCCATCGTCGGCGCCGCGCCCGGCGGCGGCGCGTTCCACGGCGCCGCCGCGGCATCACCGATCTTGAACCGGTTCTGGTCGTCGAGGATGTTGTACAGCTGGGTGTTGGTGTGGTAGTACTCCTCACCCGAGTCCGGGTTGGGCGAATCCATGTCTGTGGCCACGGTGTACGGGACTACCTTGCGGTCAGCGCCGTGCTCGGCCCACGCCGGAATGGGGTTGGTCAGGTCCTTGCCAATGACCCCAGCGAAGTCCTTGCCGTCCCCGGGGCCGTACAGGTGTCCGAGCACATTGTCCAGGGACCGGTTCTCGAACAGCACCACCACGATGTGATCCAGGGCGTGCGACCTATCCGGTACAGGCATCAGCCATGCCTCCTTACCTCACCGACCGTGATCGCGGCCTTGGCGCCTGCGGCGTTCCTGAGCCCCGCAGTCCATTAGCGGACCCATTGTAGAGATCATGTCTTTGTCCGGTCGCGAATCGTCGACCGCCAGAGGCGATTTCGACGGCCACCAGCCTCAGTGGCGACAACCGGCGCATGGAGTACCTGCGCTTGCTGTTCGGTGCCCTCTGCCCCGACGAGGACCAGGTCGAGGCCCATAGCGTGCTCGCCTTCTCACTCGTGATCGGCCATCACTTCCTGGCCGCCGATCACGGCGCACGCAGCCACGCAGACGTGCTGGAGCTTGCCGCCAGGTGACTGCTGGCCTAGTGCCGCCGTGAACGATGGCTGATCGGGCGTTATTCGTCATCCTGCAGTCGTCAGCAGCAGCACTTCGGCTCGAGCCCGGTGGCTCCCTCGTGTCACATAGCGAACCCTCCGCGACCACTTCAAGCTGAGCGGGCAGCGCCCGCGATAGTCAGCGGCCCAGGTGCCACTGCATCGTCCCGCAGACGCCGGAACCCATCACGTCGGAACGACCGCGGGCGGGCAACGCTACGGAAGTCGGCTCGGTATCGCCCGTGGTCGTTCCGTTGCGGGGTCAAGCCGCGTCACCTATCACGGCGGCTGGCGGTGGCTTGGGCTGTCAGCCCGGCTCCGCGACTCGATGAGCGATTACGAGCGACTGGCCGGGGCGCTCTGAGAGGATCTACCTATGTCCGCAGAGATCCCGGCCGAATCGCTCGAGCTACGATCGCTGGTGAGAGCCGATCAGGCCCTCGAGCTGTTCCTGGACATGGTCCCGGTGTCAGAGCCGGGACCAGACGAGGTCCTCATCAGGGTTGAGGCAGCACCGCTCAACCCGTCAGACATGGGCCTGCTCTTCGGCGGGGCTGATATGGCCGCCGCGGTGGTGAGCGGATCTGCTGAGCGCCCAGTCGTCATCGCGCCCATCCCCGACGCCGCCATGCGCGGCCTGGCCGGCCGGGTAGGGACGCCCCTGCCGGTCGGCAACGAGGGCGCGGGCACGGTCGTGGCGGCGGGCGAGTCCCCGGCCGCGCAGGCTCTGCTGGGCAAGGTCGTGGCTGCGGCGGGCGGCGGAATGTACTCGCAGTACCGGCCGGTCCACGTCGCGCTGTGCCTGGAGCTCCCGGCCGGAGCGACGGCGATCGACGGCGCAGCCTCGTTCGTGAATCCGATGACGGCGCTGGGCATGGTCGAGACCATGCGGATGGAGAATCACAGCGCGCT
>DASPUE010000122.1:0-2165 GCA_035623055.1 Gemmatimonadales bacterium | reverse complement strand
ATGAGAGAGGTCCTGCTCGCAGGCGAAGAACCGGATGAAGGGACGCCGCCGCAGGGTCACGTGGTCGCGGATCGTCCCCCGGAGCATCGGGTAACGGGCCTCGAGCGCATCCAGCACCGCGCGCTGCGATATCTCGCCGTTGAGGTCGAGCTGCACTTCGGGGCCGACCCGCGCCAGGGTCTGCAGGTGCACCGGAAGGACCACCCGGATCATGACAACGTCTGCACCTCGACGGAGAGCACCGCCGGGAGATCGCGGACGATCGGGCTCCAGCTGTCGCCGCCGTTGTTCGACGCGTAGACCTGTCCGCCAGTCGTCCCGAAATAGATCCCGCAGGCATCGAGCGAATCCACCGCCATCGCGCCACGCAATACGTTGACGTAGCAGTCCTGCTGCGGCAGGCCCTTGGTCAGCGGTTCCCACTCGTCACCGCCGCGGCGACTGCGATAGACCCGGAGCTTCGCCTCGGGCGGGAAATGCTCCGAGTCGCTCTTGATAGGGACGACGTACACGGTCTCCGGCTCGTGCGCGTGCACCGCGATCGGGAAGCCGAAGTCGCTGGGCAGATTGCCGCTGATCTCGCGCCAGGACTCGCCGGCATCGTCGCTGCGCAGCACGTCCCAGTGCTTCTGCATGAAGAGGACTCCGGGCCGGGAGCGGTGCATGGTGATCCGGTGTACGCAGTGGCCCACTTCGGCGGTCGGGTCAGGGAGACTGTAGGGAGACTTGAGGCCCTGGTTGATGGGCCGCCAGGTCCCGCCACCGTCCTCGGTCCGGAACGCTCCCGCCGCGGAGATCGCGATGAAGAGCCGGCGCGGATTGCTCGGGTCCTGCACGATGGTATGAAGCCCCATCCCCCCGGCGCCCGGCTGCCACAGATGCCCCTTGGCTCCCCGGAGGGTCGGGAGTTCCTGCCAGCTCTTGCCGCCATCTTTGCTCCGGAACATGGCGGCATCCTCCACGCCGGCGTACACCGTGTCGGGATCGGTGAGCGAGGGCTCGAGATGCCAGACGCGCTTGAATTCCCACGGATGCTGTGTGCCGTCGTACCACTGATGGGTACCGGTGACCCCGTCGTACACGAACTTGTTGTCGACCGGCTCCCAGGTCTTGCCCCCGTCGTTAGACCGCTGAACTAGCTGCCCGAACCAGCCGCTGGTCTGAGAGGCATAGAGCCGGTTGGGATCGGCGGCGGAGCCCTTGACATGGTAGATCTCCCAGCCGGCGAAGTGGGGACCGGCGACCTCCCATCGCTCTCGCTTGCCGTCCGACGAGAGGACAAAGGCGCCCTTCTTGGTCCCGACCAGCACCCGTACCCCGCTCATAGGGCCTCTCCTTAGTAGAACGGCTTCAATTGTCGTCCTGGGGCTCGGGATTCTTACACGCTTTCCCGCGGTTCCGCTAGCCGACGCAGCACCGCCGTTGACGTATCAATAATTGTTGATATATTGGGTTTCATGACGCTCGCCCAGCGGGACATCGCCCCTGCCGCCCTGATGTTTCACGCGCTCTCCGATGAGACGCGCCTGGGGCTGGTGCGCCGCCTGCAAGGTGGAGAACGCTGCGTCTGCGAGCTGATGGAGCAACTCGATGCGGGACAATCACGGCTGAGCTTCCATCTCAAGGTGCTCCGGGACGCGGGGATCGTCGATTGTCGCCGCGAGGGTCGCTGGGCCTACTACTGGCTCAGGGGGGAGGCGTTCGAGGAGCTGGCCGATGCGCTCAAGGCCCTTGGTCCGGCTCCATCCGCGCCGCCCGCAAGCAACGGCCGCTGCTGCGACTAAGCCATTCAACCGAACTGCTTCGAGGGTGCCATGAAGGAATCCCGTAATGAATTTCCCCCGGAACGCGTGGTGGACGAAGTGCGGCGTAGATACGGAGAGGCGGCCAGCCGCGTCCTGCAGGGGCAGGCCTCTGGCAGCTGCGGTTCGGTGAGTTGTGGATGCGGCTCTGCACCGGGAACTGGGACGAAAGACCCGGTCACCTCCGACCTGTACGGACCCGACCAGACCGCCAACCTCCCCGCCGACGCGGTGGTGGCATCGCTCGGCTGCGGCAATCCGACCGCACTGGCCCAACTGCGCGAGGGTGACGTAGTGCTGGACCTCGGTTCTGGCGGAGGGATCGACGTGCTCCTCTCCGCCCGTCGCGTCGGTCCGACGGGC
>DASPUE010000121.1:0-5564 GCA_035623055.1 Gemmatimonadales bacterium | reverse complement strand
CAACATCGCCCCGCCTGGGTCGCCCTGGTGGGACTCGCCTGCCTGGTGCTGTTCGCGCTGACCCTCACCCGAGTGGATGCCGCATTCGCTGGCCGAGCGTATGCGGCGTACGGCGGGGTGTACATCGCGGCATCGCTGGTCTGGCTTGCCGTCGTCGAAGGAGTTCGCCCGGACCGGTGGGACATCGCCGGCGCGGCGCTCGCCCTGATGGGAGCGGGACTCATCATCGGCGGACCGAGGCCCTGAAGAATCAGCGGCGGTGGGCCTTTGCGACGAGGGACAGCCCCCACGCCGCCAGCACCACGATGCCCAGGACCACCACTACCCAGATCGCGGTCCTGGTCCAAGTGGGCCAGCGGACCACTGTTGGTGAGGCGGGAGGCGGCAGCGCCCGCATCGCCTCCGGGTTGACGAGCCATTCCTTGAACTGGGCGGCGCCGCCAGGGCGGTCGATCGGATCCCGCGCCAGCGCGCGGAGGGTCAGCTCTTCCAGCCCCTCGGGAATCTCCGGGCGCAGCTCCCGCGGCGGCACCGCGAAGTCGTGCATCTTCCGCTCCATCGCCGCGTACACGTTGCTCTCGGTAAATGGTGGCGCGCCGGTCAGCAGCTCGTAGAGAATGACCCCCATGCTGTAGACATCGACCCGATCGTCGCCCCGCTTTCCCTGGATCTGCTCGGGCGCCATGTAGTCCGGCGTTCCGGTCGTCTGGGAGAGTCCGCCCCAGGTCATGCGACGGGCGGTGCGGTCCAGCGCGATGCCGAAGTCCATGATCTTGATCGCCCCGGATGGAGTCAGCATGATGTTCTCGGGCTTGAGATCCCGGTGGACCACCCCCTGCGCGTGCAGGTACGCGACCGCGTCCGCGAGCTGGCCGGCGAGCTGCACCGCCAGGGGAATGGGGAGCCGGGCCGTGCCGCGGAGTTCACGCTCCCGCTCCAGCCGCTCCCGCAGCGTCTCCCCCTCGACATACTCCAGCGCCAGGTAGACCCGGCTCTTGGTCCGGGGACGGAAAACCTTGATGATCGCCGGATGCTCCAGCCGGAGCCCGATCTCCTCCTCGCGCTGGAAGCGCTGGTGGAAGACCACATCGCTCTCGTACTGGGGATAGGGCACCTTGAGCACCACCGTACGGCCGTTCTCGATGTCGCGGGCCCGGTAGATGCTCGCCATGCCGCTGCGGGCAAGGACGTCTATGACCTGATACTGGTCGAGGACCTGTCCAGGCAGGAGCTCTTGCACCGTTGGTCCGTGTTCACCGGTTGGCAGGGGAGCGTCGGCGGCGCCACTGGCGGGCGCCGCTCGTAACGTATGTGGTCCTGCAGCCGCCGGCCACGAGAGGTCGACGCGAGCCGGCACGACCCCTCAATACTGCCCCATGTAGCGTTCGATTTCCCAAGGGGCCACGCGGCCGATGTAGTCCTCCCACTCCTCACGCTTCGCGTCCACGTACCGCTCGTAGATGTGTTCTCCCAGGGCGTCGCGAATGACCCGATCCCGCTCCAGGTGGTCGAGGGCCTCGTGCAGATCGCGTGGCAGATCGTCGATCCGGTACTTGCGCCGCTCCCGGTAGCTCATCCGGGCGATGTTCTTGTTGATGGGGTCGCCCGGATCGATCTTCTCGTGAATGCCGTTCAGCCCCGCCGCCAGCTGCACGGTAAGCGCGAGGTACGGATTCGCGGCGGGATCGGGGAGTCGGTTCTCGCAGCGGGTCGCCTCCCCCCGGGCCGCGGGCACCCGGATGAGCGGCGAGACGTTCTGGGTGGACCAGGTGACGTTCACCGGCGCCTCGAACCCTCCGACCAGCCGCTTGTACGAATTCACCAGCGGGTTGGTGATGGCGCAGTACCCGCGCGAATGCCGCAGCAGGCCGCCCACATACCAGCGGGCCGTCTCCGAGAGCTCCAGCGGTGCCTTGGGATCGTGGAAGGCGTTCTTGCCGTTCGCAAAGAGAGCCTGGTGGGTATGCAGGCCCGAGCCACTCCAGCCGTAGAGGGGCTTCGGCATGAAGGTGGCCGTGAGCCGGTGGCGCACCGCCACGGTGCGCACCACTACTCGCAGGGTGGCCAGATCGTCGGCGACGGAGAGCGGGTCCGCGGCGGAGAGATCGATCTCATGCTGCCCCGGCGCGACCTCGTGGTGCAGCGACTCGGGACTCAGCGCCATCGTCTCGAGCGCGCCGGCGATGGCCCGGCGCACCCGCTCCGACGGCTCCATCGGACTCAGGTCGAAGTAGCTCCCCCGATCCGCCGCCCGAGTCGGCGGGGTCCCCGGCTCGAACAGGAAGAACTCGACCTCGGCGCTCGCCTGCATGGTGAAGCCAGCCTTCCGCGCCAGCTCGACCTGCCGCTTGAGCGCCGTGCGCGGGCAGCCCTCGAACGGGCGGCCGTCCGGATAACGGATGTCACACACCAGCCGCGCCACCCGCTCCGCCGCGAACTCATCCGCACCCTCCTTGTCCGGTCCCCATGAGAAGACCCGGAAGGTCGCCAGATCGGGCACCAACAGGGCGTCCGCCTCCTCGGTTCGGGCGAACCCCTCGAGGGCCGAGCCATCGAAGATGGTCTGCCCCGCCAGAGCCCTGGCGAAATGGGTGGACGGGACTTCCACCGCCTTGTTGACGCCGAGCAGATCGGTGAACTGGAGCAGCAGGGTGCGCACTTCCTGCCGGCGAAGTTCCTCGATGATCTCATTGGTGGAGCGGCTCTCGGGCATGGGCGGCCACCGGGTGCGAAGGAAGGGGGGATTCAGCGCCACGACGAATTGAACGCCGAATCGTCACAATGACCACCCCAGCAGCGCGGCGATCCGGGACCAGCCAAAACTCTCCCGCCGTTCCGGCGCCTCGATGCAGGAGACCACCAGCGCGACCTGGACACTGGTATCATCGCCGCCGGCGGATTCGAGCCCGCGCTCCATCAGGAGTGTCGCCGCGGTCTCCGGATCGTGACCCCGCAAGATCTCACTGATGTGAGCACCGGCCAGGTTGGCGACCCCATCGCTGCATTGCAGGTAGACGTCGCCGGGGCGGAGCGTGGCAGTGAACAGGTCCACCCGGATGAACGGCTCCTGACCCAGACAGCGGGTGACCATCCGCCGTCCTGGATGCCGCGGCCGATCCTCCGCGGAGAGGAGCCCCAGCGACACCAGTCGCGCCGCGACGTTGTGATCGCTGGTGAGCTGCTGGAGCACGCCTCCCCTGAGGCGGAAGAGCCGGCAATCGCCCACGTGGGCGGTAACCAGCGTCGAGCGGCCGAACAGGGTGGCGGTGAGGGTGGTGGCCATCGGCGCGGCGGTGGGATCGTGCACCGCGAGGTTGGCCTGCTCTACGGCATGGCGCAGCCGACGGTCCGCTCGCCATCCCGCCGGGGCGTCGGCGAGGGTCTTCGCCAGGGTGTCGATCGCCGTGAAGCTCGCCACCTCCCCGCGGTCATAGCCGCCGACGCCATCGGCCACCGCGAATAGGAACTCCTCGGCGTGCGACCAGCACCCGATGGCATCCTCGTTGTTATCGCGGTACAGGCCCGAGCGGGTCCGCTGGGCGAACTCTACGACCAGGCCCGGCGCCTCTGCCCCGCTTGACTGGAGCCGAAGAGCCGCCGGGCCCACGCGCCTCTCCTGCTCCGCGCCATCGCGGGATGCTGAGCCGTTACCGAGAGGGTCCATGGAGACGAAGGGCGAAGGGGCCCCGGACCTCGCGATGGCGTCCGGGGCCCTTCAATCATCAGGAGGCGGGTTTGGCTACGCTGGAGATGCCTGGCGCCTTCTTCCCGCTCAGGACGACGTAGAGGACACTCACCAGTGCCCAGGCGCCGGCAATCCCGAAGCAGATATAGGCCTCCTTCTTGGAGTCGGCGTTGCCGATCACGTAGAGGTAGAGAATCGCGCCGAGCATGAGGAGGTTCGCGAGCAAGCCGAGCCACGGCACGATGCGGTGCTTCACGAAGTGCGAGTCACGGGTCCCACCGTAGGCCATCACCGTCCAGAGGCAGGTAAGGCCGTACAGCATGAACGTGCCGAAGTTCGAGGCGAGCGTGATACCGGTGAGCCCGACTACCGATTGCACGCCGATGGCCGCGATCACGCAGGAGACCGCGATGAGCACCCAGATCGCCCGCGCGGGGGTGGCGTATTGCCCGTGGAGGAGCCCCAGGATCTCGGGCATCTCCTCGTCCTTGGACATCGCGTACGTCACACGTGCCGCGGTGTTGAGGCAGCTCAGGGTGGTACCGATGAGGGCGAGCACCACCGTCACGGCGATGCTGATCATGAGACCGAACCCGAGGCCACCCAGCAACCGGTCGCCCACGAGCACCGCCATGTCGCCGAGCGGGGCGCTGGAGGTGCCAGCCGCGACGAGTCCGGTGACCACCGACTTGTCCGCCGCGGTAGCGGTGAGCTGGTCGCTCACCATGTAGCCGGCGGCGAAATACTCAAGCAGGTAGGCGAACAATCCCTGCACGATCAGGGACAGGATCACCGCCCGCGGGATGTTCTTCTTCGGATCCTTGGTCTCCGCCGCGAGCGCGGTGCAGCTCTCGAACCCGACCAAGATCAGGATCGCGAGCGTGGACTGGATCAGCACGCCCGAGAAGGTGTGCGGCCTGACCACGTCCCACGCTCCCGAAAAGCTCCAGGTGTTGTTGCCCCCCGGGTTGGTGTGGCGGTACACGACGGCGAACGCGCTGAACCCGACCAGAGTGATGAGCTGGATGACGTTGATCACGGTGGCGGTCAGAGTCGAGCCGGTCACCCCGCGGCTCGCGATGTAGCCGGTCAGGATCGCGAACGCGACCGCGATGGCGGTGAGCTCCAGATTCGACAGGCTGTTGCCGGTGACCGCGGTGTAGATGTAGCCAATCAGGGTGGCAGTGAAGGCGACCATGACTCCGGGATAGGCCCAGTAGTAGAGATGCGCCGCCCAACCGGTGATCAGCTTGGCGAAGCGGGCCCAGCGATGATGCGCCGATGTCTCCCGATCGAGAAAGGCCTTCTCCGCGAAGTAGTAGGTGCTCCCGAAACCGGCCTCGGGATAGAGCTTCGCCAGCTCGGCGTAGGAAACCGCGCTCAGAAAGGCGAGGATCAGCGCGAACACGATGCCGGCCCAGATGTCGGCCGCGACCGAGGTTCCATCCGGGGCGGTCGCCGCCGCCTGCAGCTGGAAGGTGGTCCACAGAAATGCGCCCGGCGCGATCAGCGCCATGGCGTTCATCGTTGCGCCGGTGAGCCCCAATGAGCGGCGGACCTCGGCTGGTTCGGTCTGCGTTGCCACAAACAACCTCCTTAGAGAGCCGGGCGGCTGATTCGCGCGGCCGGTGGGACGGGTGACGGCGCTTGGTCCTGCGGCGCCAGCCAGTGATGGACGGACCTGCCGGGAGTCAGTCGCGGTTTCGACAGACCCGAGCCCGGATCGGCTCCAACAGTGGTGGAATCACGGCGCCCGCAGCCGGCATTCGCGCAGTCATGGCGTGTCCTCACCCGAGTCAAGAAGTGGTGGGACAACTATCTCGGATGGTGAGCATGTGGTCAATAGAAACGCTGCAACATTGACACAATCTTTATTGCG
>DASPUE010000120.1:0-4211 GCA_035623055.1 Gemmatimonadales bacterium | reverse complement strand
CCCGCTCCGCCACCACCAGCTTGAGGAAGTCCTGGGGCTCGGCCAGCCGCCCCGTGAGCCTGATGCTCTTTTCCTCGAAGTCCGTCGTCACCCGACCGACCGGCGCGGCCAGGTTCTGCAGCCGGAGCGCCTGCACCACCTGCAGCACGCTGACGCCCGCCGCCTGCAGCGCCTGGGGACGCAACAGCACGCTCAGCTCCCGCTCGTGCTTGCCGACGATGGTGACCTCCGCCACTCCCGCGAGCGAGCGGATCTCGCGCGCGATGCCTGGATCGGCGAGCCGAGTCAGCTCGGCCGCGGTCAGGGTCTTGGAGGATAGCGCGAGCGAAACGATGGGCCGGTCGGTATCGGAGATCTTCTTGATGATGGGTTCCTCGATCTCCTCGGGGAGATCGGTCCGGATCGCCGAGATGCCGTCGCGAATATCCTGCGTCGCTTCGATGAGCGGTTTCTCGAACTGGAACTCGACGACCAGCAGCGCGTACCCATCCTGCGCGTAGCCGGTGATCTTCTTGACCCCGCTGATCGCCGCCACCTGCTCCTCGATCGGCTCCAGCACCTCACGCTCGACGCCATCGGGCGCGGCCCCCGGGTAGACCACGCCGACTGAGACGAAGGGAGGCTGAACGTCGGGAAACTCGTCGGTCTTGAGCTTCACCAGGCCGATCAGGCCGAACACCACCAGGGCGACCATCGAGACGATGGTCACCACCGGCCGGCGGATCGCGAAGTCGGAGATCAACATTGGCTACTCCTTGGCCGGGACGGCGGCGTGGCGCTCCTCGATCTCCGCCGGACTCCCGATTCGAACCGGGGTTCCTGGCGGTAGCCCCCGTGCCCCGCCGAGCAGGACGGTATCGCCGGGCACGATGCCGGAGCGGAGCTCGATCCGTTCCAGGCCATCATCGATCAGGCCGAGTTCGACTTCGACGCGCTCGACACGGCCCTCCCGCAGCCGCACCACCAGCGGGCGGATGCCGGTGCGGTCGACTGCGCCCGACGGGACTACGACGCTCACCCGTTCGGCGGTCGCCACCCTGCCGTCAGCGAACAGTCCCGACATGAGGCGACCCGAGGCATTGGGGACAGCGACCGTGACCCGCACCTGCCGAGTGGCGGGGTCTACCACTGGGTTGATCCGGCTGATCCGGCCGCGCAGGGGAGCGGGGCCCGCACCCGCGACGGTGACCGCGACCGGGGTGCCCAACTTGAGCTGATCGAGGCCGTCGGCTGGAACCGCGCCCTCGAGCTTGAGCGCGGAAGGGTCCACCACTGTGAACAGCGGCGTCCCCGTCTGGACGATGTCGCCGAGGTTGGCAGGGCGCTCGCTCACGATGCCGGTAAAGGGAGCCCGGATGATGGTCCGGTCGAGTTGCTTCGCCGCCGCGGCCGCGCGGGCCCGCGCGTCGGCCTGCTCCGCCTCGGCGCTCGAGAGGTTCCACTCCGCCTGTTCCAGATCACGGTCTGCGATCGCGCCCGCGTTGGCCAGCGCGCGGGTACGCTCCACGTTCCTTCGGGCCAGGGCGACGTTGAGCTCGGCGGTGGTGACGGCGGAGCGAGCGGACGTCTCCGCGTCCCGCACGCCGGCGTCGTCAATCCGACCCAGCACCACCCCGCGCTGCACGGGCTGCCCCGGTTCCGCTTCCACGGCGATCAGCGCGCCGGGGAGTTCGGCGCGGACCTGCGCCTGACGCTCGGCCTCCAGGGTCCCCGAAATCGCCGGGCCAACCTGCAGGGTCTCCTGCTTGGCGATCGTCAGGTTCTCCGGCCCCACGAACATCGCGGCCTCCGCGGACCCGGTGGCGACCGGTGGGGCGGGTTTGCAGGCGGCGGCTGCCAGCGGTCCGATCGTCACGGCCAGGGCGAGCGCCCGGAGCGAGCCAGAAGTCCACGTCATTGAGGGGTACCGTTGGTTCCGGTGGTGCCGGATGAAGTCTGGGTGTTCTGCAGTCCGGTAGCCGCATTGGTCAGAGTCGTGCCAATGTCGGTGCCGGGAAGCGGGAGATCACGCAACAGGCGGAGGCGGGCGCGGGCCACCACCACGTCGCGGGCGGCGGTCGCGCGGTTGCCTTCCGCCTGCTCGAGCAGCAGTCGCGCGTCGGTCAGTTCGGTCTGAGTGGAGATTCCCTCGCGGTACCGGATCGCGGCGATGTCGTAGGCTTGCTGGGCCTGCTCCACGGTCCCTTGGGTCGCGGCCCAGGTCGCGAGGGCGGTCTGTAGGACTTCGATCGCCTGCCGCGCTTCGAGGGCCGCCCCGTCGCGCGCCTGCCGGGCCCGCGCCCGGGCCTGCGCCAGGCTCGCCTCCGCGACCATCGTGTTGCCGGTGAGCCGCCCACTGGTCCACAGCGGCAGGGAGACTCCAACACTGACGGTCCAGTCCGACACGAAGTTGGCTTGCCACGGGATCCCGTTGTCCGGGTAGCCAATCCGCGCGAACGTGGAGCGAAGAGTGATCGTCGGCAGGCGATCCCAGCGGGTCACGTTGGTCAGCACGTCCTGCACCGTCACCGCTTCATCAGCTTGTTGCACCGCGGCGCGCTGGGCCACCGCCGTATCAATCTCCGGGGAGAGCTGCGACTCCTCGGGACGCATCCCTCCGGGCGGGACCTCCTCCAGAGGCGTGGTGAGGGCCAGATCCTGATCGAGGGGGAGCCGCAGCAGCTGGCTGAGCCGCAGGTAGGAGAGGGTGCGCTGCGAGCGGCGCTGCAGCAGCGCGGCCCGCTGGTTGTCCCTGGTGACCGTCGCCCGGAGCAGGTCGAACTCGGGCTTGGTGCCGACCTGCCGGGCCAGCCGGGTCTGAACCAGCGTGGTCTCCGCCTGTGCCAGGCTCAGCTCGGCGATCCCGACCAGGCGGTCGGTCAGTGCGGCGTCGAAATACGATTGGATCACGTCGAGGCGCGCTTGCGCCTCCGCCGTGGTGACGCCTAGCTGGGCGAGACGCCGCCCGGCGGTCGCGGCGCGGGGGCGTCCCTTCACGATGGCGCTGTTGAACAAGGTCTGACTGAAGACCAGACCGAAGTTGTACTGGTTCTTCAGACCGAACGGCAGATCGCTCAGCGCCGCGAACGGGTTGAGCGAGGAGAGGCACTGGACGGCCTGCTCCAGCGAGTCCAGCCGCTCACCGACAGGATTCCCCGGGTTCCCGGTGAATCGATTGCAGAACGACACCGCCGTCGAATCGGGCTTGCCGAGGCTGAAGTTGTATTGCGACTTGATGGTGCGGATGTAGTTCGCGGTGCCGGCGAGTTGCGGCAGCAGATCGGCGCGGACCCGCTTCACTTCGCCGTCGGCGCGGCGGGTGTCCGCCCGCGCGATGGCCACGTTGTCGTTCGCGGGGACCGCGAGCTCCAGGGCCTCATCAAGGGACAGCGACCGGGGGACGGACTGCTGGCCCGCGAGGGGGGCCAGCGGAAGCAGCAGCGCGAACGCACCGATCAAGCCGAGCCGGGAACGCGAGCTCATCGGGATCCCTTCCCGGTGGCGGCACCGTGCGTCGCGCCGATGGCGCCGAGCAGCAGCCCGACGTAATGGCGCATCACCTCGTCCACCGGAGGGAGGTCGGGTTTGTCGAAGTGGTCCCGCCACATGGCATGGGTGAACACGGCGCCCATCAGGAGACCGGCAGCGGCATCGGCATGGAACGGCCGACTGGTCATCCCCCTTTCCCGCATCTGGTCGAGATAGCGGGAGAGCACCGAGTGCTCGCTCTGCGGCTCTTCGCAGATGTCCGGCGCCAGCTCCGGGTGCTCGCCGAGGTCGCCCATCACCTGGCCGATGACTCCACGGTTCTCGTACCAATGCCGATAGGTGGAGAGGGCCCAACTGGTGAGTTCAGTCTCCGGATCGATCGGCTCCCCCGGAATCAGATGAATCCCGGTGCCACAGGCTTTCAGCGCTTCCTTGACGAGCGCTTCCTTGGTGCCAAAATGCCGGAACAGGGTGATCTCGTTGACGTCGGCTTCCTGGGCCACGCGTCGCGTGGTGGTGCCGCGGAACCCGGCTTCCGCGTAAACGCGGATGGCGGCGGCGAGGATTCGCTCCCGGATGTCTTCCATAGGTGGGCGAACATGTAGCGAGGCCGGCGCCTGCAAGCAAGTGGGTACTTGCTGTCCAACGGATCAGCCGTCACAACATTATGATTGTCAATAGGTTATGATCAAGAGTCGAATGCTGCCGACCCACTTGCCTAGCAGAGTATCCGTGCGATACCT
>DASPUE010000119.1:0-7050 GCA_035623055.1 Gemmatimonadales bacterium | reverse complement strand
ACCGCTCCGGCACCAGCTCCAGCGCCGCAAGACGATAGCCGGCCCAGCCCTCCGGCGGGAGGGTCAGGGCGCCGCTGGGGCAGGCCCGGGCGCAGGGCATCGTCTCGCAGACCGTGCAGGCCTGCAATCGGGGATCGATGTAGGGCGTCCCCGCCTGCAGTCCCCCTTCGGGCGGCACCTTGCGGATCGCGAACGGAGGACAGACCGTGACACACTCGCCGCACCGGGTGCAGGCGGCCAGGAATTCCATCTCGGGGCGGGCGCCGGGCGGCCGGATGTAGCGCACTGGGGCCACCCGACGCTCCGCCCGCTCGACCAGGTCCTCCAGCCACTTCCCGAAGCTGTCACGCAACAGGGCGCGCCGGTCGGAAAAATCCGGAAGCCCGGGAATCATCTCGCCCTCCCGCCCGCTCGCCGCATCAGAACGCCGGCGTGAAGCTGAAGCTCCATCGAAACCCTGCCCGATTGGTCCCCGGATGCGTGTCCGCGGCGAGCGCGGGATGATTGACGTATAGCGGGAAGTCGGCCCGCGTGGTGAAGCTGGTTTCGCCGATCTGGTGTTCCGCCCTCAGTCCCAGCCCGAGGTCGGCCAGGAAGCGCGTGCTACCATTGTCGCCAATCATCTGCCCGGCGTCCCCGAAGGCCCCGAGCGCCATCCGGCGGAAGAGCTTCGCATCTCCGCGAATGAGGAGCGCCCGTTCCAGCTCGAGATTGAGCGCCAGCACAGCCTGCGAGGAAAGGTGCGGATCGAAGCCCCGGAGGTCACCGCCGCCAGGGGCATGATAGTACACATCAGGCCGGACCAGCAGCGCACCCTCGGAGCGCAGGAAGGGATTGGCGAACTGCTCCAGCGGGTCGGCGCCGGCGGCGTAGATCTGCCGCTGCTTCACGGGGTCGTTGCCACTGGTGCTCACCCCGCCGAAGAAGCGTGTTCCCAGACGCCAGCGCGCCCCCAGATCGCGGCGCCCGGTGGCCGTCAACGTGAAGCGGCCGTAGAACGGATCCAGATCCGTGCGACCGGTGGCGGCGGCGAGTCCCTCGCGATTGTACGCCAAGCCGCCCGCCGCAGCCACCGCGATGCCGAGATCCCACCCGTTCCGTCGGTCGGTCACCGCGCCATGCGCCTCCAGCTCGACCGTGCCGGCGTTCTCGTAGTAGCCGCGGTCCAGATAGCGAAAATCATCCGGCGTAAGCCAGGTAAGCGAAAAACCCCGGGTGCGAGTCGGCCCCCAGCCCAGGTGATCGTGCGTCGTGCGGTCGACACCGAGACGGGCACCGTAGCGACCTTCGATATCGTAGACCTCGAGCTGCTCGGACAGCCCAGGCCCCCGGAGCCAGGTGGGATTCCTCAGTCGCAGGAAGAAATCGGTGTCCTTCACATTGCGGTCGCTCTGCCAGCCTGTCGCCACACTAACGATTGTCTGGTTCTCATCGAAGCGTCCGAAGTAGTTCTCCCGTGACCGGAGCCCGAGGGTGATCCCGCCGGCGTCGTTGTACCAGGCCACGGGCATCACCCCCTCGGTCCGGTGATCGCGCGCGGAGCGCTCGCTGAACCAGGTATCGAGGTATATCTCGCGCCTCGGCTCGCGGCTCGGAAAGAGCCAGGTCCGCCGCCAGGTGTTGTTGAGCATGTTCCAGTCGCGGGTCCGGAGCCGCGGATCCAGCAGCACCTGCTTCGGCCTGGAGCGGGTTTCCACCGTGACCCACTCGCGCTCCGGCAGGCCGCTGGTGCGGGCCACGGCGGTATCCGATGCCCCGATCACCCATACCTCGACCGGCAGTCGGCCCTCTTCCTTCCGGATGACCTCCACTCGGGTCTCCCAGCTCTTCCCTGATGGCGCCCGGTCGATCTTCACCCGGCCGAGCCCATAGTCCACCAGTGTTGTGGAATGAAGCTCCTGCGCGAAGAGCCAGCCCAGATCAAGGCCAGACACCTCCTCCGCCACCTCCTTGAAAGCTTCCTCGTCCACGTGCCTGAACTGCCAGCGCGCGTAGTAGGTGCGCATGATGTTGTGCAGCGCCTCGTCCCCGACCACGTAGCGAAGCAGGTGGAAGAACCGTTCGCCCCGGCTGTAGATGCTGACGTTGTAGCTGTTGAAGTCGCGGTAGTCCTCGCTGATCAGGCTTGCGGGTTCGGACTCGCCCTCCAGATCCAGCAAGGTGAGCCACGCTTCCGATCCGGAGTAGGTGTCGAGGCCCGGCCGCTGGGCCTCGGCGAAGAGCGAGCTCTGGAAGCTGGTGAAGCCCTCGTCCAACCAGCCCTCGCGCCACTCGTTGTTGGCCAGCATGCCCATCGTGTAATTGTGCCCCAGCTCGTGCACGATCAGCCCCTGACCTGCCGACCCGTCCATGATCATCATCGGGAACTCGGTGCCGCCCCCCTCGATGCGATGGACGTTGGTGATCTGCGGCCAGCCGAACTTCCCGTAGAACGCATCGAGCCAGGCCAGCGCCTTGGCGGTCCGGGTGACGGCGATGCCGGTCCCCCAGCTGGGCTCGTCGCCGGGTTGATAGAGGACGTGGATCACCACGTCTCCCCACTTGCCGCCCTCATAGCGATACGCGGGGTTGAGGCTCAGCGCGAAGTGATGCACCTGCTCCGCGTACCAGACCACCCGCTTGCGTCCGGGCGCGAGGGGCCCAACGCCCGCGCTCGGCGCCTCCGCCACACAATCCATTCCCACCGCCCGGTACCGGGGCGCCCTCGGGTAATACTCCCGCTGATAGTCGATCGGCAGATCGGGCACCTGGTTGGCCCGCTCCCAGCCGGGATCGCCGCAGATGGGGACCCCGGTCGCGCCCAGCACTTGGTCAGATGGCAGGTTCAGTTCCACCAGGTACGTGGCGAACTCGCCATAGAATTCTCCGCCCGGATAGAGCGGGTGCTCCTCCCAGCCGTAGTGGTCGTACACCACGACCTTGGGATACCACTGCGCGAAGTCGAACTGGCGGCCACGCCGCCCCTGCCGCCGCGGAGTCGTCGAGGGACGCGCGTCCCAGCCCAGTTCTAGCACCATGGAGTCGCCCGGCGCGAGCGGTCTGGGCAGGAGAAAGCGGACGATGGTGCTGTCCGGCGCGAAGGGCCAGATCGGCTTCACCGCCTCACCCATGATCCGCACGTCGCGGACGTGGTTGTAGCCGTAGTCGGGATCCTTGAGGTCGTTGAACCGCCGGCGCCGCTCCGCCGAATCGGCATCGGCCCACCTCGACCCAGGCCGGAAGGCGTTGAGGTGCAGATGGAAGGCGAAGGTCGTCAGAGTATCCGGGGAACGGTTGATGTAGACCACCCGTTCGGTACCCGAGAGCACCCCCGCAGCTTCGTCGAGGGAGGCCCGGATTTCGTAGCGCACCTCCTGTTGCCAGTAGGGAGAGTGCGGTGACGGCGAGGGCGATTGGGGAACGCTCTGAACCAGGGCAACAGCGAGGAGGAGCGGAGTCATGTCGTATGATACCATCGCTGGGGTCGGCCCCACACCTGCCGGGACCGGTGATGGACTACATGTGCGGCGGTTGGCTCGGCGCCAGGCTCAGCACCCGAGATGATGACTTTTGGGACGCGAAAATGGTTGAGGATGTTGCGATCGCGACCCCTGGAGAAGCCGAAGGGCGCGCCATCGGGCGCGCCCTCGGATACCGGCTGAAAGAGCCCATCACCTCGCCAGCAGGGCCCTCCGGAGCATCGTCATTCGCCGCCGTATGGACCCGTCGAAGACCCGATCCCCCACCCGGACGATGATCCCGCCGAGCACCTCCGGGTCCTCGTGGAACTGCGGCAGCACCTCCTTGCCGATCACCTCCGTGAGACGCTTGGCGATCTCCCGTCGGAGCTTCTCGTCCACCGGCCGCGCGACAGTCACCGCCGCCCGCACCCGGTTGAGCTTCTGGTCGAGCAGCGCCTGGTACTCGGCCGCCATCTCGCTGAAGAGCCCCTGACGCCGTCGCCGCACCACGGCTTGGAGGAACAGCACGAAGTCCTTGGGCACGCCCCTGAGCGCCGCGGCGAGGAGCCCCGCCTTCTGGGCCTTGGTAACCCGGGGCGACATCAGCACCGCCTGCACCTTGGGAACGGCAGCGATCCCGTGCGCCACGGCGTCCAGCAGCTCGCCATAACGCTCCAGGGCATTCTTCTGCTGTTCCGCGAGCTCGAAGAGCGCCTCGGCGTAGTTCCGGGCGATGGTCTCGGACCTCAATTGGCCTTCCCGAGCGACGAGAGGTAGCTCTCGACCAGCGATCGATCCTGCGCGCTGTCCAGCCGCTGCCCGATCAGCTTGGCCGCAGCCGCAAGCGAGAGATCCACCGCTTCCCGCCGGAGGTCGGTGAGAGCCTTGTCCCGCTCCTCCCCGATCTCCCGGCGTGCCCGGGCCAGCAGTTCCTCCTGCTCGTGCCGGGTCCTCTCGATCGCCGTGCTGCGCTCCTTCTCGGCCGCGGCCTTGGCCTCGCCCAGCATGGTCTGCGCCTGGGTTCGGGCCTCGGCCAGCAACCGGCGGTTCTGCTCGAGCAGCGTCTTCGCCTCGGTGTTCGCCTTTTCGGCCTCAGCGAGCTGCCGGGCGATGGTCGCCTCGCGGTCTTCCGTCGCTTTGAGAATCGCCGGGAAGGCGAACTTCTTCAGCAGGAAGAGCAGCACCAGGAAGACCACCCAGGTCCAGAAGAAGAGCCCAAAATTGACCGCGAACGGAGAGGGGGCCCCTGCCCCCTCCCCGCCTTCGGCAGCCAGCACCATCAGCAGCATGGTGGTCATATCGCCCCGCGCTCTCCTAGAGCAGCTTGAACAGCAGCGCGAACACCAGGGCGATGATCGTGGCGCCTTCCAGCAGCACCGCGATCAGCAGGCCCGCGCCGCGAATGTCGCCTGCCGCCTCCGGCTGGCGCGCGATCGACTCCGCCACCGACCCGCCGATCCGGCCCAGGCCGATGCCAGCGCCGATGATCGCGAGGCCCACACCGATGCCGGCGCCTAGCCAGCCGTAGTTCGGGGCCGCCGCGGCCGCCGCCTGCACCAGATCAAGCATGTTCAGCATGTCCATCTCCACGTAGACAGGGGAGATCATCGGGGAAGCCAGGCCGAACCTGGCTCTCTGCGTCCGCCGGTCGTCCATCGGGTCTCCCGGCCCGATGCCGTCACCGTGACTCACCGTCGGCCCGAGGGCCGGTGAGCTTCACCCACCATCCGGTGGGCTACCTCGCGAGGGAGCCGGACGCCCTGCCCCGGGACCCCTGCATGCGCGCCGAGCTAGTGCTCGTGCTGCATCAACCCGATGAACACCGCACTCAGGAGCGCGAACACATACGCCTGCAACAGCGCTACGATCAACTCGAGGGCCATGATCCCCACCACCAGGAGGGCAGTGGAGATACCGATCCCGTAGCTCCAGATCCCCAGGTGCCCGAACAGGAACACGATACCGAACAGCGACAGGATCACGAAGTGCCCTGCCGTCATGTTCCCGAAGAGACGCACCGCCAGCGCGAACGGCTTGACCAGCTTGCCCAGGATCTCGATCGGCGACATCGCGATCGAGAGCGCCACCGCCCCGGGGCCGTGCAGTCCGGGGAAGTGCGGGAAGATTGTCGCCAGGTAGCCCTTGGGTCCCAGCTTCAGGAACCCCGCGATCTCGATGATCAGGAAGACCATGATCGCCAGGGCCGCCGTCACCGCCAGGTTGCCGGTGGGAGACGCGCCATGGGGGATCAGGCCCAGGAGGTTGCAGTACAGAACGAAGAAGAACAGCGTGATGATGAGCGGCGCGAACTTGGCCCCATCGTGCCCGATGTTGGCGATCGCGATGTCATCCCGCACCCACAGCACCAGCCCTTCCACCGCCCCCGCAAAGCCCTTCGGGGCCTTGCCGCTCCCGGTCCGGGCGATGCTCCGCGCCGCCACCCACATGGTCAGAAACACCAGCGCCGCCGCGAGCAGCATGAACACCACGTGCCGGGTCGGTCCCAGAGAGAGATCGAACGGGTAGCGGACGTGGCAGCCGGGGATGTGGTAGACCCACTTGTAGATCTCGATCTCGCAGCCGTCGGCGGTATGGTGCAGCACCATCTCGCCGACGTCCACCTTCTCCTGGAGCAACATCGCGAGCGTCATCGGGCGAACCGTACCTCGAGAAAGAGCAGGGGCACTACCACGCCCAGATATCCGAAGGCCGTTGCCAGGGGCGGAAAGCTGGCTCGATCGAGGAGCACCGCCAGCAGGACCAGTACGACTCCCCCGAAGCGAAGCCCCATCCCGATGCCGAACCCCTTCACGAACTCGGTGTTGCTGCCATGGTACCCACGCCGGAGCGCACGCACCGCCAGAAGCTGCAGGACCGTCGCCAGCAGGCCGAAGACCAGCCCGGGAACCACAGCCGCTGGACCGAACGCCGCCCGGAGCATTCCGGTCACCAGCACGGTGAGCCCGAGCCCCGCGAACAGTGGCCCGCTCACGACTTGCGGCGCCGCCGCTCCGCCTCGAAGGCCGCCTCGTCCCGGCGCACCTTCATGTAGACCCACACGAAGGCCAGCGCCGCACCGATCAGCGTCCCCACCACGGTCAGGATCGGTTTGGTGCCCAGCCAGCGGTCTACGACGTACCCCGCGCCGGCCCCCAGGATCACGCTGAACGCGAAGGTGTATCCGAGGACATCGTACCGCCACGCCTGGCCGAGTTCCTGACCGGTCGGCTTTTCTGGTTCCATGAGACGCGGAAAGCTACCGGCTTGTGAAAAATTTCGCAAGCAAACCTGTCAGCCCGCCGATCCCGCGTCGCCATCAGCCCTTACGCTGTCCACCACGGCCCGTGGGTTCCCTTCAGAAACGCCCCAAGCCGGTTTGCCGCGCCCCGCGAAACCCGCTAACCTCAAGCCCGTACGCGTCCGCAGATTCCGCCGCCGCCACAGCCATTCGAGGCGCATGACCGCCACCGCATCCGCCAGCTCCGACGTCGAACAACTCAGGCGCCTCGCCACCGCCGTCGACCAGCTCCGCGGACAGGTAGCCCGGCGGATCGTGGGCCAGCAGGACGCCGTTGACGGGATCCTCACCGCGATCCTCGGCGGGGGCCAC
>DASPUE010000118.1:0-9747 GCA_035623055.1 Gemmatimonadales bacterium | reverse complement strand
TGGACGTCATCGTGGCCCAGCTCCGGCTGGTGCGGGTCGCAGACCTGCGCCCCGCCCAGACCAACGCCGAAGAGCGACGCCGAGCCGCGCTCGGCAGGGCCCTGGCCTTCGACCCGGAGCTGGTCATCCTGGAGGAGCCATTCGACGGCCTGACCGACCGGGCGGCCGGTGAACTGCTGGAGGCGGCACGGGGCGGGGAGACCGCCGAAGGCAGCCGGCGGACGGTGCTGATCACCGGGGCCAGTCTCCCAGCCCCGCTCCACCGCAGGGTGGACCGACGTTATCGCCTGGTGCGGGGCCGGATCGAGGAGGCGCACTAGGCATGCGGACCCGCACCGCCGACGCGCTGGTTGGCCTGCTGGTGGTAGGGGCCGTGCTGGTGATCCTGGTGGCGATCGTGGTCACCCGCGGCTGGACCGAGCGACGGATCATCCTCTACATGCTCAGCCCGACCGTTCAGGACCTCAAGCAGGATACTCCGGTGTACCTGCAGGGCCTGGCCATCGGGGAGGTCGCTTCGATCTCGCCACAGGCGGACACGGTCCTCAATACCCGTCCGGAGTTCCTGGTGGCTCTGAGGCTCCGTGAGCGGTACGCCAACGGTGTGCCGATCCGCCTGCCGGCGGGGACCAAGGGCACCATTTCCTCCAGCGGCCTGATTGGGGCGGCGTCGATCGCGCTCGAGCTGCCGCGGGTCCCTTCGGGACGGACGCTGACGCCAGGCGACACCATTCGGGGCGAGGCGCTACAGGGGTGGTCGGAAGGACTCAAGGATGTCATCGACACGCTCAAGACCCAGGTCTCTGACATTCTGCACGAGACCCGGACCCTTATAGCGACCGTCAATCGGACGGCGTCCACCGCCCAGACCGAGCTCGCGTCCACGGGTCCCGAACTCCGCTCCACGTTGGCGAGCACCCGCCAGGTGCTGAACCGCCTCGAGCCGATGATCGAGCAGACCCGTCGGACCCTCGCCTCGACCGATACCACGGTGACCTCGCTCCAGGATTCGCTGACGGCGCTGTTGGGAGACACCCGGAAGCTGGTGAGTCACGCCGACACGCTGACTATGTCGATCGCGCAGACCACGCATGATGTCAGCCCCGACGTGCGCCGGACGCTCAAGAATGTGTACGTCATGAGCGCCAAGCTCGATTATTTCATCGACCAGGTGAGCCGCCGCCCCCATCGACTGTTCACCGGAATTCGCCCCCTGCCCCGCGATTCCATCCCGGACAGCGGGCCGTGAAGTACCTCCTCTTCCACCCGCCGACCTGGTCCCCCGCGCCGGTGGCGGCGGCCCTCGCCGCTGAGCAGGTGGAGGCGCGGATAGCTGCCACCCCGGCCGAGGTACGCGGTGATGACCGTCCGACCGCCTACCTGCTCGACGGGAACGCCCGGCGCATGGTCACCCCCGAGCTGCTCACGGCTCTACGGGACTCGGGCGTCGCCATCCTGGCTCTGGGCGAGCCCGGCGAAACCGACGTGCCGGCCGAACTCCCCGCTGAGGTGCTGGGAGGCTTCCTGCGCGGGCCAGCGGGCCCCCGGGAGCTGCTGGTAGCGCTGCGCTCGGCCTTCCGCCTGTCGGCAACCCACCGGGAGCAGGCCCGCACCCGCGCCGAGAGTGCGGCCCGGCTCAACGAGCTGACCGAGCTGGCGGAGATCGGGGTCTTGCTCTCGACCGAGAAGAACCTCGACACCCTGCTCGACCTCATTCTGTCCCAGGCGCGGCGGGTGACCCAGTCCGATGCCGGCAGCGTGTACATCGCCGAGACCGACCTCGGCGTGCGTCGACTCCGCTTCAAGCTGAGCCAGAACGACAGCCGCCCGGACATTCCCTTCGTCGAGTTCACCATCCCGATCGACCACTCGTCGCTCGCGGGCTACGCGGCGACCGAGGGAGAGCCGCTGGTCATCGAGGATGTGTACATGCTGCCGCCCGACGTCGAGTATTCGTTCAACCGGTCCTTCGACGAGCGCTACGGGTACCGCACCAAGAGCATGCTGGTGATCCCCATGCAGAACCATCACGGGGAGATCATCGGCGTCCTGCAGCTCATCAACCGCAAGCGGGACATCGCCGCCCGGCTCACCAATCCCGACGATGCCGGCCGCCAGATCATCGCCTACAGCCCGCACACGGTGAAGATCGTGCGGGCCCTCGCCAGCCAGGCGGCTGTGTCGATCGAGAATAGCCAGCTCTATGAGGCGATCGAGCGGCTGTTCGAGGGATTCGTCAAGGCGGCGGTGCACGCGATCGAGCAGCGTGACCCCACTACCTCGGGTCACTCCGAACGAGTCGCGATGCGTACGGTGATGCTCGCCGAAGCGGTGGACCGTCTGCAGGACGGACCCTTCCAGAACATCAATTTCACCCGCGAGCAGGTCCGCGAGATCCGCTATGCAGGACTGCTGCATGATTTCGGGAAGGTCGGGGTTCGGGAGCAGGTGCTGGTCAAGGCGAAGAAGCTCTACGACGGCGAGCTGGCCCTGGTCCGTCAGCGCCACGCCTTCATCCGTCGGAGCGCGGAGTGGGTCTTCGAGCGGGAACGAGCCGAGTATCTGTTGCACCACGGGCGCGAAGGCTACGAGGCCTTCCTCAAGCAGCTGGCTGAGCGCCAGCGGGAGGCCATCGAAACCGCGGACCGCTTCCTGAAGGTGGTCCTCGCCTCGAACGAGCCATCGGTGCTGGCCGAAGGAGACTTCGCCCAGCTGAGCGAATTCGCCGCCATGCAGTTTCTCGATATCGACGCCCAGCCCCAGCCCTACCTGACCCAGGCGGAGCAGAAGCACCTCTCGATCCGCAAGGGCAGTCTGGATGACCGCGAACGACTGGAGATCGAGAGCCACGTGAACCACACCTTCGCGTTCCTGGGCAGGATCCCCTGGACGCGAGGGCTGGCGCGGATTCCCGATATCGCCGTGGGGCACCACGAGAAGCTGGACGGCTCGGGCTACCCGAGACGGGTGCAGGGCGACGCCATCCCGATTCAGACCCGGATGATGACCATCTCCGATATCTTCGACGCGTTGACGGCCCAGGATCGGCCCTATAAGCGGGCCCTGCCTGCGATCCGGGCGCTGGAGATTCTCACCGATGAAGTGGAGCGGGGCCAACTGGACGGGGATCTCTTCCGTGTGTTCGTGGAGGCCCGGGTCTGGGAGGAGCAGACCGAGCGCCGGCGGGAGAGCATTATGGTGAATCGGCCGTAAGAAGGCGGAAAGGGCGGAAAGGGCGGAGACAGCAAAGAAGGCGGATGGATGCCACTCAGTTCCCTTCCCTTGCCCACGCCAGGCTTCCCAGCATGAGACCCAGATTCGCGGGGACGAACAGCGCGAGCATCTGCCCGTTCACCTGATCGAAAGCAGGCAGGACCTTGAGCAGGAGGCCGAGGAGCGAAAGAGCCCCTACCAGAACGGCCAGGGCGCGCGCCACGCGGGTGGCGGCCGGACGTTCCGCTCCCGCGAACGGGAGCACCACCGCCAGCCCGAGAGCGAAGATCGTGACCTGAAGGGCGTTCTCATTTCGCGATGCAATCAGGTGATCGGTCAGCCCCCACAGGCCCACCAGAATCGTCCCCGCCAGCCCAGTGATCAAGGCCCACGCCGTCCCCCCGAACAGGAGCACTCGACGAGCCCCGCCTGAGCGCCGTCCCGCTACTCCGCCCCACCAGAAGAGCCCCCCCAGCGCGATCCCCAACACGAGATAGCCAGCCGCCCACCCCGGCGGCGCGTCCGGCACCGGATACTTGCGGCTCTCGTACAATGCGCGCTCCGACGAGACCAGCGGGACCAGGGCGCCGCTGCTGTCAGGCACCCGGACCTCTCGCAGGTACTCGCGTAGCTTGAGCGGCAGGAACATCTCCTGCCACCGGGTTACCGGCACGTCGGCACCCTGTCCCAGGACCAGGTCGAGTCCCGTGTACAGCGGGAGATTGTTGGTATTGAGGCGCAGGGTGTGAAAGCGATAGCTGCCCGAGGCCGGCCCGGACATCTGCGCGCGGATCGCCCCGTTGAGCACCCGGTCGATGGCATCTCGCACCCGGGTCGAGCAGTTGTCCCGGTAATAGTCGTATCGGTAAAACCGGTTCTCCGGACGGGCGTTGGTTTCCAGGTCATCCCGAAGCCGGGCCCGCTGGGCGGGGCTCAGGTTCAGCTCCTGGAGCCACACGGACCGGCCAGCAGCCATGTACCGGGGCACGTCATCCTCGGTGGGAAACGCCGCCATCCAGTACCACATCCGGCCTTGGAGGAACCGCAGGAGGAAGTTTTCCTGACGAAAGGAGAACATCCCATAGTTGTAGGCCATGCTGGTGCCAGCCCGCCGATCGGTCACCACGATGGCGTTGTGGCCGAACCGCTCCCAGACCTCTGCTCCAACACCCATGGTCATGATGGCAATGCTGAGTTCCGAGCCGGGCGGCTCGGACGGGTGAAGGCTGCGAGCTGCCGGAGCCTGGGCGCGCGCTTCCGCCCAAGGCGCGCCTAGAAGCGACAGTGCGAGCAGCGTGAGATGCCGGCCGCTCACAGCGTGATGTCCTTACCCTCGGCGGCAGACTTGTAGATCGCGTCCAGGACCCGGTGGAGCAGCACCTGCTCCTGGTTGTCGAACGGCTTGGCCTCCCCCCGCAGCACCGCAAGGAAGTGAGCCCACTCCGCCCGGTAGGAGGCGCTGAAGGCGTTCTCCCGGCTGGCCGATCCCGTCGGGGCCACATCGGTAGGGACGCCGTGCAGTTCCTTCCACACGTGAAGCGGATTGATGCCCGCGGTGCCCTTGCTGGCCCTCAATCCCAGACCGAAGCGTTCACCCTCGCCCACGTGGTGCCAGGTGACGTCGAGGAAGATCGAGGCGCCTCCTTCGCAGAACACCAGGGCGCTTCCCGAGCTTTCGACCCCGCGGCTGCCGTCGGCGCCATGCAGCGTCGCGCTGACCCGCACGGGTGTGAGGTTGCCGCCCAGCCAGAAGCCCAGATCGAGGATCGCCTGACCGAGGTCCAGCATCGCGCCGCCGCCGGCTTCGTCCCGCCGCTGGCGCCAGCCCAATTGGGCCCGGCTGGGCCGGAAGACATGCCAGCTGCCCCGAATGCTCTCGACCTTGCCCAGCTCGCCGCTCTGCACGAAGCCGCGCACGATCTGCACATCCGGGCGATAGCGGTGGTTCATCCCAACCATGAGTACCAGGTCCCGCTTGTCTGCCTGTTTGAGAATGCGTTGCGCCCCGGCGGCGGTCAGCGCCAGCGGCCGCTCGACCAGCACGTGCACCCCCGCGGCGAGGGCAGCCTGGACGTGCGGCTCGTGGAGATGGTTGGGTGTGCAGATCGCGATCGCATCGAGCTTTTCGTACTCGAGCAGCTCCTCGATGTCGCTGAAGGCGTCCCGCACCTGGAAGCGCTCTGCCAGGGCGCGGGCCTTGGGGAGGTCGGTATCGCAGATGGCGACGACCTCGATGCCCTTGAACTTCCGGAGCACCGGCAGGTGAGCAACCTGGGTGATGGCTCCGGCGCCGATAATGCCCAGCTTCAGCGGTTCGGACATGCGTTCTCCCGCGAGGGCGGCTCAGTAGGCGCGGCTGATGTCAGTGCCCGGAAAGTAGGCGCCGATGATGGTTGGCGCATCCTGCCCCGCGCGGGAGCGCCCGACCGCTCCCCATTGGCAGAATCCCACGCCATGGCCCGCCCCCTGTCCTTCGGCCGCGAGGCGAGTCAGTCGGCCATCCTCGCGGGACTCGAACAGCTCGAAGATGGCGCTCCGCAGTGTGGCCTCACCGACTGGATGGAGAACCTGACGGACCGCCGGACCATCGACGTCCACACTGGTGCGGCCGAGGGCGACGGTCACGCGGGAGACGCGCTGCGATGGGGAGCGGCGAGTCACCTGCACGCCTTTCACCGTGGCGATCTCGTCCAGTGGGGTCCCGGCGGCGGTCGGCAGGGTTTGGCGGAGGACGCCACGCAGCTGGTCGGCGGTCCATTCCTCCCGCCAGCGGTATCGAGGCGAGATGCGACAGTAGGCCTCGCCGTTCCCATCGGCATCGCGCACCGAGACCAGGTAGGGACGGTCCGCGGCCGCAAAGACCTCGGTGCCGGCGGCGGTGCGGCCCGCGCACGTCGAAAAGAAAAAGGCGTCAATCGGGACGCCTTGCCAGGTGATCACCTGCCCTGCGGTCCGCGCCACGGCGTCCCGCGCCAGCGGGTACTCGGATCCAACGCCCACGTATGCCTGATCCACGACCGAGGCCAGGAGATCGAATCCATCGCTGGCGCGCTTGCCGAGATTGCGGACGGCAAAGGTGCGAGAGACGATCGCCTGGGCGGCGAGCGCATTCGCCTCGTTGGAGTCGCGGCGTCCCATCTCCGCCGAAACGACACCCGGGAGGTACTCCTCGATGGCAACCACATTGATCGCCGTGACGCCCGTCCGATCGCGGATCACCAACACCTTGCCGTGGTACCAGCGATCGCCGACCGCCACCAGGCCACCAGGCGACCTCGGCACGAACGTCAGGGAGACCTGTTTCGACACGGCCCAACCGGTTCCCACGCCGGCGGCCACCCCCGACCCGTCCGGTTTCACCTGCCAAGCCGCCGCAGGATCGAGAGCCGCGACGGTAGCACCATCCGTATCGAGAATCGTGAGCCCGCTGTCGCCCTGCACGGCAAGCCGTGGAGCGCCCTGCACCAGGCCGATCCGGATCTCCGGCGAAGGGATCGAAGGAGTGGGGGTGAGCCGGGTCGACTCCTGCGGATTGCAGGTCGCCAGGGTGACCACGAAGATGGCGGCGGCCACGAGGCCGCCGATTCGGCTGGAGATGCTCAACCGCGGTAGTTCCCGAACTTGAGCTCGATCCCGAACTCCTGCCCCCGCAGGAAGGCAATCACCGTCTGCAGCTCGTCACGGGAGGGGGCGGAGACCCGAACCTCTTCGCCCTGGATCTGCGCCTGCACCTTCTTGAAGCCCTGATCCTTGATCGTCTTGACGATCTTCTTGGCGACGTCCTGTTCGATGCCTTGCGCCAGACCGACGATTCGGCGGACGCTGCTGCCGGTCGCCGGGATGTTCTCGCCGATTCGCAGATTCTTCACGGGCACACCCCGCTTGACCATCTTGGTCCGCAGGATGTCTACCAGCTGCTCCATCCGGAACTCGTCATCCGCCGCGAGCCGGATTTCGGCTTTGGCCCGGTCGAATTCGATGGTGCAGTTGGTGCCCTTGAAGTCGTAGCGCTGCGCGAGCTCCTTCACGGACTGATTGACGGCGTTGTCGACCTCCTGCAGGTCGGCCCCGGTCGAGATATCGAACGATGGGTTGCTGGCCATGGCTCCGGGAGTTGGTGACCGAGTGTAACCACCGACAGGGCTTGCGGTTTGAATCTAAGGCGGGACCCTCAAGTTTTCACCGCCAAGACCCGATGAAAGGAGGAGAACCACCGAGGATCCGGAGATGAAGAACCGCATCACTCAGCTCTTGAAGGATTGGAACCCCAAGCTCCCGGCGCCCCACCCCGATTCGGCGCCCGAGGCTCAACGTACGGGGTATCCCCTCCCCCGCGGCATCAACATGCTGATGCCGGTAGAGCTGTGCATCAACCGGGACCTGCTGATCAGTCTGCTCTCTTCCAGCATCCAGGAACTGCATCACCATCAGCATGCCCAGCGGGAGACGATCTCCGACCGCGCCATGACCGAGCTTCAGGCGGCCCTGCAACAGCAGCTCGCCTTCCGGGCCTGGGCTCGGGAGCATCCGGCGAGCTACATCTGTATTGCGCTGTACCCGACGACCGATGCCGACATCGTCGAGGACCTCGAGGACCTGGGCGACCTGTAACGATCGGCCGATCGGGGGCGGGCCTCTTGACGGCCCCAGCACTCTTTCTTAGGTTCACTTCCGGCGGATGGATTTAGGGCCACTTGCTACCGCCTGGGGCGACTGCCTCGAACCAAATAGCTAAAGAGCCGTGGGATCACCCCCGCGCTCGTGGCCGCGGGGGTTTTTGTTTGCACACCGCCGCGCGACCCGAGGGAATCGTTTCGGACCAATGAAGCGTTGCCCGGCAATGTGTCGCTGCAAGTGCATGTGCACCCCCTGCGGGGTGGACTGCGCCAGCGCACGTTCCGGTCCGGCGATTCCGTGAAGTAACGCCACCGACCGCGAATCCAGACGCCAGGCCCGGTTCACCCAACGTGAACCGGGCCTTTTCGCATTCCGTGAATCGGCACCAACCACCGTTGACCAGAAGGAGTCGCGCCATGACGTACCACCCGGATACTCAAGCCATCCACGCCGGACAGGTTCCCGATCCCGCCACCAATTCGCGGGCGGTGCCCATCTACGCCACGACCAGCTACGTGTTCAACAGTACCGAGCATGCGGCGAACCTGTTCGGGCTTCGGGAATTCGGGAACATCTACACCCGGATCATGAACCCGACCAGCGATGTGTTCGAGAAGCGCATCGCGGAGCTGGAGGGGGGCGCGGCGGCCCTGGCGGTGGCCAGCGGCCAGGCGGCCGAGACGCTGACGATCCTCAATCTGGCCCGGGCGGGCGACAACATCGTCTCCTCGCAGACGCTGTACGGGGGTACGTACAATCTCTTCGCCTACACCCTCCCCAAGTGGGGGATCACCACCCGGTTCGTGGACATCCATAACCTCGACCAGGTGCGCAAGGCGATCGACGCCGGCACCAGAGCGCTGTACCTCGAGACCATCGGCAATCCGCGGCTCGACGTGCCGGACTTCAGCGCCCTCGCCGAGATTGCCCATGCCGCCGGTATTCCGCTGGTGGTGGACAACACCTTCGGCGCGGCGACCCTCTCCCGCCCGATCAAGTACGGGGCGGACATCGTCGTCCATTCGGCCACCAAGTGGATCGGCGGACACGGGACGGCCATCGGCGGCGTCGTGGTGGACGCCGGGACGTTCGATTGGACGAGCGACAAGGCGAAGGCGCGCTTCCCGGAGTTCTCCTCCCCCGACCCGTCGTATCACGGGTTGGTGTATACCCAGGCATTCGCCAATCTGGCCTTCATCATCAAGCTCAGGGTGCAGCTGCTGCGCGACCTGGGGCCGGCGCTCTCGCCGTTCAATGCGTTCCTCTTCCTGCAGGGACTGGAAACCCTGCCCCTGAGAATCCGCCGTCACTCGGAGAATGCGCTGGCGCTGGCCAAGTGGCTGAGCCAGGACAAGCGGGTCGAGTGGGTCTCCTACCCTGGCCTGCCCTCGCACCCCGAGCACAAGAACGCCTCCCGCTACCTCGAGGGAGGATTCGGCGGTGTGCTGACCTTCGGCGTGAAGGGCGGTCACACTGCCGCGCGCGCGGTGATCGACCGGGTCAAACTGTACTCCCTGCTCGCGAACGTTGGAGACGCCAAGTCGCTCATCATCCACCCGGCTTCCACGACCCACGAGCAGCTCACGCCGGAGCAGCAGCGGGCGACCGGTGTCACCCCGGAACTGATCAGGATCTCGGCCGGACTCGAGGATGTCCGTGACCTCATCGCCGATCTGGACCAGGCGCTGGGCGACAGCACCGGCACGTCCACCTCGAAGACCGCAGCCGCGGCGGGTGTCAATCGATGAGCGTGCCCGAAACACTCGTGGTCAAGCTCGGGGGAGACGCCGTTGCCTCCCCCGGGCGGATCGCGTCCGAGGCCCGGCGCCTGGCGGCCCTGGCCTCCCGGGGTCCGGTGGTTGCAGTGACCAGCGCGCGCCGGGGTGTAACCGACCATCTCCTCGGCCTGGTCCGGGG
>DASPUE010000117.1:0-3928 GCA_035623055.1 Gemmatimonadales bacterium | reverse complement strand
CAAGGGACTCAAAACCGCGCTCCAGCGCCTGGAACATCGCCCCGTGACGCGCCGGCACCCGGAGGACCCGGGCGCAGAGCATCGGGGTGAGCGTCAGGGCCACGAAGCCGGAGATGATCACCGCGCCGGCGACGGCAATGCCGAATTCATTGAACAGCCGCCCGGTGTTGCCCTTGAGGAAGGCCAGCGGCGTGAACACCGCGACCAGCGAGATCGTCGTCGCGATGACCGCGAAGGCGATCTCTCTCGTACCATTGGTCGCGGCGACCTCCGGAGACTCCTTGAGCTCCTCTTGGTGCCGGTAGGCGTTCTCGAGGACGATGATCGCATCATCTACGACGATGCCGATGGCCAGGGTGAGGGCGAGCAGCGTCAGGTTGTTGATCGAGAAGCCCAGGAAATACATCACCGCGAAGGTGCCGACGATCGAGGTGGGGATCGCCAGTCCGGGGATGACCGTCGCGCGCAGGTTGCGGAGGAAGATGAAGATGATGATCACCACCAGCACCGCCGCGATCACCAGTGTCTCCTGCGCCTCCTGAATCGAGCGGGTGACGAACTCCGAGCCGTCGAATGCGGTGGCGATTTGCACCCCGGGCGGCAACGCCGCCTGGATGGCCGGCAGCTCGCCGCGGATCTCCTTGGCGACCTGAATCAGATTGGCCTTGGACTGCCGGACGACGCCGATGGCTACGGCCGGCGATCCGTTGAAGCGCAGCATGCTGCGCTCGTCCTCTGCGCCCAGTTCCACCCGCCCCAAATCCCGGAGCCGCACCGACTGGCCGTTGGCATTGCTCACCACCAGGTTCTCGAACTCACCGGGCGTCTTGAGCTCCCCCAGCGAGCGCACCGAAAACTCCCGGCGGTCGGACTCGATCCGGCCGGCGGGCACTTCGACGTTGCGGTTCTGGATCGCCCCTTCGACGTCCTGTACGGTGATACCGCGCGCCGCCAGCTCGGCGCGGGAGAGCCAGACCCGCATCGAAAAACGGCGCTCCCCGAAGATCTGGGCGCTCCCGACGCCACTCAGGCTTTGGAGCCGCGCCTTGACCCGCCGGTCCGCAACATCGGACAACTGCAGCAGGTCGTAGTTGGCGCCGGAAAGCGCCAGCCAGAAGAACGGCTGGGCGTCGGCCTCCTGCTTGGCGACCACCGGCTCCTCGATGTCCCGGGGAAGTTTTCCCCGCACCCGCGAGACCTTGTCCCGCACGTCCTGGGCAGCCACGTCCACATTGCGGTCCAGGGTGAACTCGAGGGTGATGGTGCTGACCTGATCGGCGCTCGAGCTGGTCAGGGTTCTGAGCCCGGCCACCGTGCTGAGTTCTTCTTCGAGGATGTCGGTGACGGCGGATTCGACGACCTGAGGATCCGCGCCGGGAAGCACAGTGCTCACGGAGATGATCGGCGGGTCCACATCGGGATAGTCCCGGACCGGGAGGTTCAGGTACCCGATCACACCAAACAGCACCAGGCCCAGGCTCAGCATGCTGGCGAGCACCGGCCGCCGGATCGAGATGTCGGACAGTTTCATGGCACCACCAGGATGAGGCTGACCGCCCGTGAGACGGCCCCGGCCAGCAGAGGGGCTGGCAGGGCCCCCCGCATGAGTCACCTCAACGGATGGCGGCTCAGGCCGGCTGACGAATGTGGGAGGACGGCCTCATGACGGCAGGGCGCCTCCGGGGTTTCATCGGTGGCGAAAACGTACCCGGGTCGGTCCTGGTTCGGGAGGGCGCCTATATTCGGGCATGGCCCTCAAACTCTCCGCCAAGCAGCAGTCGCAGCTCGCGTTCCTCGAGCTCCTGCCTCCGAAATTCGCCCGCATCCAGACCGTGATAGAGCAGATGAACAACCCGAAGCTCGACGAAACCGCCGTTCGGGGGATGATCCGCGTCCTGGACGAGATGAAAGCCGGAGCCTCCCAGCTCAGCCTCAACGGGCTGGCGGAGGCCCTGGGCGCCATGGGTTCCATGGCGCGACGCGGCGGCGGCCTGCAGGTGAAGATCCGTGGACTTCGGGACCTGATGGGAAGCGTCAAATCCAACCACGACGCGGCAATGAAAAAGGCCTCCATCCCGGAGGCCTCTGCGCCTGACGAACCGAATGCGGGAGAGACCGGCAACTAGGCCGGTCCCGAGGCGCCGGTCTACCGGGCCGATCCCGGGTCGTAGGTCTCCTCGCCCTTCTTGCGGAAGTAGTCGTCAATCGGCTTGCCAGCCATCAGGATAGCCATCCCATGGATCAGGACGCCGATCAGGAGCGACACGAACGTGAGCGCACCGATGATCGCGGTGGCACCAATGCCCGCAAAGACCCGTCCGAGGAGTTCCATTGTTCCTGCCGTCTAAAGTGGGCCGGGAAGACGGGTAATAGATTACCCAGAAGCCCCTGGACGATCAACCGCGAGGATCCCATGCGCCACCGTTCCACCATGCTCCTGTTATCCCTGCTGATTCCCCCAGCCCTGGCGGCCCAGGGACACGAACACGGCCCAGCCCCGAAGATCGTGAACGGCGGGGTCTTTCCGGCGGGTTGGAGCGTGCGGCTGGACGAGGATGGAAAGCCGACCGATGTGAGCCTGGTGTCGATGGCGCCCGGCTGGCACATCACGACCGCCGCCTCCGGGATCATGTACCGGGCCGCCGACACCGCGAGCGGCACCTATACGCTCAACACCAAGATCCATCTGTTTCCGAGCCAGGGGGGACATGCGGAGGCCTTCGGACTGTTCATCGGCGGGCGGGACTTGGCCGGCCCGGGACAACGGTACACCTACTTCCTGATTCGGGGCGACGGCAGCTACAAGGTCAAGCGCCGCGACGGATCAAAGGCCGCCGACGTGACCAAGGACTGGACCCCGTCCCCGGCAATCGTCCAAGCGAAGGCCGACGGCCCGGTGGCGAACGTGCTTACGGTGCAGGTGGGCAAGGACAAGGTGAGCTTCAGCGTGAACGGACAGGAGATCTACTCGGCTCCGACAGCGAGCCTCGACGCGAGTGGGAATTTCGGGCTCCGGGTCAACCACAACCTTTCCTTGCACGTCGAAACGCTGGAATTGAAGCGCTAGCGGTCCCCTAGCCGCCGACTCCCAAGGCCTCGCCCGCCGCCACTTTCACCTCGCCCTGTCCCTCCGCCGCGATGCGGGCCAATGCCTGCTTCGCGGCGGTGGTGTTTGCGGAGGACAGCGCGCGCACCACCGCAAGCTGCCGACGGACCCTCAGGTTCCGCCTGGCGAAGAGGCCACCCCGCTCGAGGGCGATCCGGCTGAGGGCGGCGGCCGCCTCCGGCGCGTCGATCCCCGCGAGCGCGCCGAGCAGTTCCTCCCAAGTGCCGGGCTCCCGCTCAGCCTCCAATGCGGCCAAGAGCGGCATTGCGATCGCGCCGGACCCGCGGGCGGCGAGCGCCTTGGCCGCTCGGGCGCGCATGGAGGCGGATTCGTGCACCAGTGCCTGCCGCAGTGGCTCGACCGCGCTCTTGTCTCGATAACGGGCAAGGCCCTCGACCGCCGCCATCCGGACCCGTTCATCCTGGTGTTGAACCAGGGTCCCGAGCAGGGGGATCGCGTCGGGGACCCCGAGGCGGCCGAGCAGCTCAGCGCCGAGGCGAGCCTCAGCCGTACGATCGCTTTGCACCAGCGGGGCAATCACCGGGAGAGCCTCCGGCATCCCGGCCAAGGCATCCGCCAGGAACGCCCGGGGCCCGATCGAATCGTTCTGGCGTAGCTCCTCAACCATGCGCTCGGCCGCCTCGATCCCGCCGGCCCGCAGCACCTCGGCAGTGCGCTTCTGCTCCTCGACCACCCTATAGCCCTGACTGATGAGCGCCGCGATCACCGGGCGGGTGAGTTGCCGGCGAAGCCCGATGGCATACGTCCGCCGTGAGGCCTCGCCGAGTCCGGGGAGCATGCGCAGCACCGCCTGCGCGTCGT
>DASPUE010000116.1:0-2827 GCA_035623055.1 Gemmatimonadales bacterium | reverse complement strand
ATCTCGCGGGCGAGCTTCCCCTGCACCACCGGTTCGATGCGACGGAGCGCGCCCTTGTACCCCCGCCGCCCCAGCGCCTGGACGGCCCCGATCCGGACCTCGCGATCGAGGTCCTCGAGGGCGCGCTCCATTCCCTGGAGAGCGCCCGGGGTACCGATGGCGTCGAGAGCCGCGACCCCGGCCACGCGCACGTGCGAATGTTCATGGGCGAGGGTGTCGACCAGCCCGGGAATCGAGCCTTGGAGCTTGAGCCGTCCGCAAAGTCCGATCACCGCCGGCAGGGCCTCCGAGTCAGGCAGGCGCAGCAACCGAAGCACCTCCTGCGGGCTCGCCTCTGCCAATCGGTCGGCGGAGGAGGACAGCAGTCGGTGCACCGGAGCGGTAGCCGGCACCTTCGGCAGCCAGACGAGCACGGTCTCCAGCGCGGCCGGTCGCAGCTCGCGGAACAACTCTCCCAGATCCTCTTCCCGCGGTGGAGTCTGCAGCTCGCTCAGCGACTGCAGGACCTGATGCAGGACCGCGGGATCGGAGAGCCGGCCGGTGAACGCATCGAGGCGGGTTCGCTCTTCTTCGGCGAAGAGACCCTCACGCTTGAGCAGCAGGCGAGTCTCGCGGAGAATGTGAGCGACGGAGCGGAAGTCGCCGGCGTTGAGGACGTGGGGGAGATAGCTCTCCAGGGTCCCGAGCACGTCGGCCTTGGCCCAGGATTCATCCCGCTGCTCCAGCACGTCGAAGACGATGTTCAGCACGTTGGCGCGGAGATCGGTACCGTATTCCCGCTCGACCGCCTGATTGATGGCCCGCACCTCGGCCTCTTCCAGCCAGTACAGGGTGGAGTCGAAGTCCTCGACATCCAGCACCCCTGCGCGCCGCGGCGGCGCGTCCTCCTGCACCCGTCCCTTGGTCTCCTGCTGCTGCTCCTCCACGACGTTGGGGTCGCTCGGCCCCTCCTGGCTATACATCCCCTCACCCGACAGCCCGGGCACGCCGCTGTCGGCAATGAACTCGGTGAAGTGATACTGGATGAGCGTGAAGTCCTGCTCCCAGAGCAGGGTGAGCAGATCGTCCCCCGCGTCGGCGGGCAGGGTTCGCGCCCGCTGGACAATCTCGAGGAAGCGGATGATCTCCTCGTCCTCGACGCCCGGGAACAGGGTGAGCACCCGCATCCCGTCCTTGAACAGCCCCCAGGCGAAGCTTTCGCCCCGGTTCGGCTGGTGGTAGACGACCTGCTCCTCCCAGACCAGATCGCCTTCGACGACCTGGAGCACCAGGCGATCGAGGCCACCGGTCCAGATCGGCTGGAAGGCCGCGCGCACGTTCTGGACGGCCCGCTGGTAGACGGGATTGTTCGGCAGGTACATCTGAAACGCGCGGACACCCTTCACGAGGGTGCGCAGCATTTCCTCGACGTGAGAAGCGGGCAACAGGACCGCCGCCGGCATCCCCTCAGTCACTTCGTCGTCCCGAGCAGTTTGGCCACGTGCGCCACATCCTTGTCTCCCCGTCCGCTCAGACAGACCAGCACCGGGTCGTCGGCGTGCCAGCGGCCGCGGTTCCGTTCCAGCCACGCGAGGGCGTGGGCCGTCTCCAGCGCCGGGATGATGCCTTCCAGCCGACAGAGGGACTGGAACCCCGCCAGCGCTTCGGCGTCGGTGACGGCCTCGTAGCGCACCCGGCCACTATCCCGCAACCAGCTGTGCTCCGGGCCGACGCCCGGATAGTCGAGGCCGGCGGAGACCGAGTGCGCCGGCAGGACCTGGCCGTCCTCATCCTGCAGCAGGTAACTCAGGCTTCCGTGGAGCACCCCCGGCGCGCCCGCCGACAGGGTCGCACTGTGGTGACCGGTGGCGATTCCCTCTCCGGCCGCCTCGACGCCGACCAGCTCCACTTCATTATCGGCTAGGAAGCCGCTGAAGATGCCGATCGCGTTGGAGCCGCCGCCGACGCACGCCACGACCGTCCGCGGCAGCCGGCCGGCGCGGGCCAGCATCTGGGCGCGGGCCTCCCGCCCGATCACCGACTGGAAGTCCCGCACCATCCGTGGGTAGGGATCGGGCCCGACGACCGACCCGATGATGTAGTGCGTGGTGGGGACGTTGGTCACCCAATCGCGCAGGGCCTCGTTGGTGGCGTCCTTGAGGGTACGGGTCCCCGAAGTCACGGGGACCACGGTGGCGCCGAGCAGCTGCATGCGGTAGACGTTGAGGGCCTGCCGTTCGACATCTTCGGCCCCCATGTAGACCACGCACTCCAGCCCGAAGCGGGCGCACACCGTCGCCGTGGCGACACCGTGCTGTCCGGCGCCGGTCTCGGCGATGATGCGGCGTTTGCTCATCCGCCGGGCCAGCAGGGCCTGACCGATCGTGTTGTTGATCTTGTGGGCGCCGGTGTGATTGAGGTCTTCGCGCTTGAGGATCACCGTCGCGCCGACGGTCTCCGAGAAGCGGGGGGCATGGGTGAGCGGCGTGGGGCGACCCACGAACTCGGCGAGCAGGGCCTCGTACTCCGCCCAGAAGGCCGGGTCCCCGCGAGCGGCGTCGTAGAGTGCCTCCAGCTGGTCGAGCGCGGCCATCAGCGTCTCGGGGACGTAACGTCCACCGTAGGCGCCGAAACGTCCGGCCACCGCATGCTCGCGGGGCAGCGTCACACCCACCCGAGAACCTCCATGAATCGGGCCATGCGTCGATGATCCTTGATGCCCGGAATCTGTTCCACCCCCGAAGAAACGTCTACCACATCGGGCTGCACCAGGCACACAGTATCGGCGACGGTCTCCGGCGTCAGTCCGCCCGCGAGCCACATGCGATGTCCGGCCAGGCGCTCGCGG